>NCJS01000145.1 GCA_002279005.1 Idiomarina sp. 34-48-12
CCACAAGAAGAACGTAATGCCCATTTCAAACAGACCAACGTAGATACCCGCCCAAATGCCCTGCCAAGGAACATTAAAATAACTGGATTGCGTATCGACACTCGTATTTATTAAATTAAAGAGTACTAACCAAAAACTGCCCCACGCAAAGCACCAAAACAGCGCTGGCACCGGTTTATCGGTATTTTTTGTGTTCAACAACCAGTAACTTGCCCACAATAGCGTGCTAAACAAAGCTAAGCCGATACCAATCCAGTTAGTTTGTGCGAAATCCCAATTTCCACCTGTGGCGATCAGAAAAACGCCAACGTACGCTAACAGCATAGCAAACAGCTCTTTTGCTGAGAGTTTTTGATGCAAAAAAGGTACCGCTAATAGCGACATGGTGATAGCCCACGTGTAATTAATAGCTTGAGCTTGCTGGGCTGGTAATTGGTTATATGCAGCAAACAGCACCCAATAATAGGCAGCAGGATTAATGAAGCCTTGTAGCGCATAGAAACTCATACGGGTGCGCCCCACTTGCCAGACTTCGCGCCAGCGCTGTTGCACCGAGAGAATGGCTGCAAACGTGAGTAGGCTAGTCAGTGCAGCAATAGAGAGTAATTGCAGCGGGGTTAAATAGCGCAGTGCTAATTTAAAGGCCGTTGCTACTGTCGACCACAGCAATACTGCGGCGAGCGCGTAGAAAATCGCTTTACGCTGATCCATGTTGTTCCTTGAACAATAGGCTAAAGTCCCACAACCTAGCGTGACTTTTTAGTAAGAACAAGAAGTCTATCTTTGTTATCTGCAGTAATACGCTGCACCGTACAGTCTGCCCATTCCACACGCGGGTTCGCATCGTTTGTCGTGAACAACATCTGCGTCCGCATCTGTTCAAGCTGCGCATAAGACGGAATAGCAGCCTGTTGTGTCTGTAACCAATAACGCAAAACACCACGCTGCAGTTGTTCTCCGGATTTTTGCAACCAACGCGTTGCTAAATTGCCATGACTGTCAATATGCGGTTTCACGCGGTCTTCTAGTAACTCTTCCATCAACTGCTGGGTTTCACTACACAGTTGCGCACTTCGTAGCACCGATTGACCAAAATTAGGCCAACGTTGCTCTAATTTTGGAATCACATCGTGACGCAAGAAGTTGCGCTCAATGCTGGTGTCATAATTCGTATCGTCTTCAACCCAGAACAGCTGGTGCGCATTGGCATAGCGATAAATTTCTTCTTTACTAACATCCAACAACGGGCGTAACCAGCTTTGCTCACCTTTATTACTGTACATTGCCATCGCCGCTAACCCTTTTGGTCCAGCGCCTCGCTTCAACTGCAGTAAAAAAGTTTCAATTTGATCGTTGCGGTGCTGGCCAAGTAAAAACATCGCATCAGCTTCAGCAATCTCGCTTAAGCGCTGATATCTTGCTTCGCGTCCCGCAGCTTCTTTGCTAATACGACTACCCGATGCAACTTGCAATGGTTCGCAGATCATCGGGAAGTTTCGCCGTTGGCAGTCGTCTACCAACCCTTGAGCCCATGCACCAGAGCTCGGATGAAAGGCATGATCTAAATGCACGGCCAAATAATTAAATTGCGGAAACTCAAGGCGGAACTGATCGGTTAAATCAAGTACGGTTTGTGAATCAGCGCCGCCACCAAGACACACAACAATTTGCTGCTGCGGTTCTAGTTTCGTGGCTAATAGACGCTGCTTAAATAACGTATAAAGGGGATCAGCGTTACCGCTATCCCCTTTGATATTTGCTGTCGATGTCGCATTATTCAACGCGCATCACTCCGTTTTAACAATAACCAAATGACATCAGTTTTTGATAACGTTGCTCAAGGCGAGCTGCACTATCTAAATTCACCAATGAATCAAGGTCTGCTAATAGTTGTTTCTTCAATCGGCGGGCCATTTCTTCATGGTCACGATGCGCACCACCAATTGGCTCAGCAATAATTGAATCAATCAAACCAAGTTCTTTCGAGCGTTGCGCTGTCACACCCATAGCTTCGGCTGCTAAAGGGGCTTTCTCAGCGCTCTTCCACAGAATCGAGGCACAGCCTTCAGGTGAAATAACCGAATAGGTTGAATATTGCAGCATGTTCACTCGGTCACCCACACCAATGGCGAGCGCGCCACCAGAACCACCTTCACCAATAACGGTACAGATGATCGGCGTATTCAAACGCGCCATCACTTTCAAGTTACGAGCAATCGCTTCTGATTGACCACGTTCCTCTGCACCAATACCAGGGTATGCACCCGGCGTGTCGATAAACGTAATAATTGGTAGTTTGAATCGTTCCGCCATTTCCATTAAGCGTAGCGCTTTGCGATACCCCTCAGGTTTTGGCATACCAAAATTACGGCGAATCTTCTCTTTGGTTTCGCGACCTTTCTGATGCCCGATAACCATCACTGGCTTGCCACCGATACGCGCCGTGCCGCCGACGATCGCCTCATCGTTTGCAAACGCACGATCACCGGCCAACTCATCAAAATCTTCAAAAATGTGTTGGATATAATCGAGCGTATATGGACGCAACGGATGACGCGCTAACTGTGCGACCTGCCATGCCCCCAAATCGCCAAAGATCTTCTCAACTAATTGCTCACGCTTCTCTTGAAGCTTGGCGATTTCCTCTTCAATTGAAATATCAAAATCGCCTTTTGCGCCAACCGCTTTTAATTCTTCGATTTGCGCCTGAAGTTCTGCAATAGGCTGTTCAAAATCTAAAAATTTAAGACTCATTATGGCTCCCATTTGCCATTAAAATTCGAGCTCAACCGCTTGCTGACCAAGCTGTTGCTGCAACTCATACATCAATTCATCGGTTGGGGTCACATACCATTCTGTGGCCGCCACATATTCTGCCGTTAAGTCTGGACGCACATAACGGATGTGCAACGGACACGTGCCCTGTTTGAATGGCTCAATCAATTGTTTTAATTGAGTGAGACCCTGCCCTTCTAACTGTTCGTGACGCACTGTCAAACGTAATGTTTTGGCATATTGCTCACGCATACCGACAATGGTCATCACTTCTCGAGCCGTCATTGTATTGGCAGAGGAGTAATCATCAAAGCTGACCTCTCCTTTTACCACCAAAATTTGGTCTTTTTCGAGCAAGTGTTGATAATTTTCATAATCTTTAGCATAAAAACGCACATCAAACCGCGCTGTCTTATCATGCAGGGTGACAATCGCCCAACGTTGATTCTGTCGATTCAACATGGTGCGAACATCAACTACCAGCCCAGCAACCGTTGTCATTTGGTCGCGTCCGGTCGGCCGCACATCCGCTAGCACGCATGGCACATAGTTTTTCAACTCTTGGCGGTATCGATTTACCGGATGCCCCGTTAAGTATAGCCCAAGAGTTTCACGCTCGCCCTCTAGCCACATTGCTTCTGGCCACGGCGGCACTTGCACAAACTCATGCTCAATTTCAACGTCATCGGCTGTCGACGTAAGTACACCAAATAAATCACTTTGCCCGATCGCTTCCGCGCGTGCATGCTGTTCCGCCTGACGCATGGCTTTTTCAAGGGTTGCCATGATAGTAGCTCGGTGTGGTCCGAGTGAATCCATGGCGCCAGCTTTGACCAATTTCTCG
>NCJS01000146.1 GCA_002279005.1 Idiomarina sp. 34-48-12
GGTAACTGGGTATCATCAACAACAATTGCAGCCGGTTTCTGGCGATGCCAGTTTTCGTCGCTATTTTCGTTGTTCCGACGGTCGCCGCAGCCTGATTGCGGTCGATGCACCGCCACCACAGGAATCGTTACAGCCCTTTATGGCTATCGCACAGGCATACGCTGAAGCTGGTGTCGCCGTTCCAGTGGTTATTGCCGCGGATGAAATACAAGGGTTTATGCTGCTTAGCGATTTAGGCTCTACGTTGTTACTTAGTGAGCTTACGGAAGCGACCATGTCAGATTGGTATCGCAAAGCATTGCTCGATTTATCTGATCTCATGGCGGTAACTCGCACTGACTTGGGTGAGTTGCCGTTATATGACAAGGCTCTGTTGCGGCGCGAAATTGACTTATTTCATGACTGGCTGGTGGTTGAGCATTTAGGATTAAGCCTGACGTCTGAGCAACAAGCAATGTGGCAACGTGTGGGTGAAGTATTAATCGAAAATGCACTGGAGCAACCGCAGGTTGGCGTTCACCGAGATTTTCATGCGCGCAATATCATGGTGCAAGCAAACGGCTCGCTTGCTTATATTGACTTTCAAGATGCCGTACAAGGGCCGATTACTTACGATGCGGTAAGCCTGTTGCGCGATTGTTATGTGCGCTGGCCACAACAGCAAGTTGTTGAGCTTAGTCTTGAGCTCTTTGAGCGTTTACGTGAGCAACAGCTTGTTGCCGCAACCGTGGATAAATCACAATGGCAACGCTGGTTTGATTTAATGGGGATGCAGCGTCATACGAAAGCCGCTGGTATTTTCGCACGACTTTATCATCGCGATGGCAAGTCGGGATATCTGCAGGATATTCCGAGAACAGTGGGTTATTTATACGATATCGCAGGGCTCTATCCGGAATTTGCTGACTACCGCCGCTGGTTAGCCGAACACATTCAACCAGCATTGCAGGAGCGCATCTAGTGCGAGCAATGATCTTAGCGGCTGGCCGAGGCGAGCGTATGCGGCCACTGACAGACACGACGCCGAAGCCGCTGTTGAAGGTGCGTGGCAAACCACTCATTGAATACCATTTGGAGAAACTTGCGGCACAAGGCGTTCAGCAAGTGGTGATTAATCATGCATGGCTGGGTGAGCAATTAGAGCAAACTCTTGGTAGCGGCAAGCAATTTGGTCTGGAGATTCTGTTTTCACCGGAGCCGCAGGGCGGACTAGAAACCGCTGGTGGCATTATTCGAGCATTGCCCATGCTCGGCAACGAACCATTCTGGTTAATCAACGGTGATATTTTCACCACACTAGACTTCAGCAAGTTACCGCGCAAGCTTGCTGATGGCATGGTTGCTCATCTATTGCTCGCGCAAAACCCGCCACATAATGCGCGCGGCGACTTTTCTGTTCGAGGTGGCATGTTACAATTCGCAACAGAGACAGCTCAAACCTATACCTATACAGGCATGGGGTTGTTTTCGCCGCAGTTATTTAAAGCGCATCAACCTGGTAGTGAAGCGTTTATTCGACTGCGACCGTTCTTAGACAGCGGCATTGCGAATGAACAAATCGCTGCATCCATTATTTCGGCGGAGTGGACAGATGTTGGCACTCCCGAGCGCTTAGCACAATTACAGGAGCACCCATGATTTGGGGTAAAATTCTCGGTGGCTTTTTCGGCTTTTTATTTGCGCGATTTATAGGTCTATTGCTCGGGCTGATGATAGGCCACTGGTTTGATAAATCACTGACTCGTGAAATGCAGCAAAACAGCACGCAGCCGCAGCAATTCGTGAGTACATTGTTTGCCGTATTAGGGCATTTAGCGAAATCCAAAGGTCGTGTTACTGAGCAAGACATTGATTATGTGACGCGCCTGATGAACCACTTGCAGCTCTCAGAAGAAGCTCGCGTTGAAGCGCAAGAGAGTTTTCGCCAAGGCAAACAATCTGACTTCCCGCTAACCCAACGGGTTCAGCAGTTGCGCTCTCAATTAGCATGGCGCCGCGATTTGTTACAGTTCTTCCTTGAACAGTTACTGACGATTGCGCTGCATGATGGACAGCTTGACCAAGCTGAGTACGATGTTTTACTTAAAGTAACCCAAGCGCTTGGGTTTCGTCGCGCCCAACTCGATATTTTATTGCAAATGGCGCAAGCCGGGCAGCGATTTGGAACTGGCGGTAGTTCGCAGCAGTACAGCCAGCAAACCACGGCGAATCAACTTGATGATGCCTACGCAGTGTTGGGTGTGAGTCGCTCAGCGAGTTTTTCTGAGGTCAAAAAAGCCTATCGTAAACTCATGAATAAACATCATCCGGATAAGCTTGCGGCACAAGGTTTACCGCCGGAAATGCGTGAGTCAGCGCGCGCCAAAGCGCAGCAAATTCAAGCCGCTTACGAACTCATTAAAAGTCGGCAAGGCAGTTAAACGTCAAACGTTCGCCGCTGGTGGGATGATCAAACGCTAAGTGTTCCGCGTGCAACAGCAATCGTTCTGCAGCGCCGTACCCTTCAGCGGTCGCATAGAATTTATCGCCAAGTATGGGCGTGCCAAGCGCTTGCATGTGAACACGTAGTTGATGCGAACGGCCGGTATAAGGTGTCAACGCGACAATATCACCATGCGCATGTTCGCCAATCACTTGATAGAGTGTGAGTGCGGGCTTGCCAAGAATCAAATCAACCATCTGCCGTGGTCGATTTGGCCAATCACAACGCAATGCGAGGTCGACCGCGCCACGCTGCGCAGGTAACTTCCCCCAAACAAAAGCTCGATAACGTTTACCTACTGTGCGGCGTTCAAACTGACGTTGCAGCGATGCTTGCGCCACTTTATTTCGCGCAAACACCAACAACCCTGATGTGGCCATATCCAAGCGATGAATAATTCGCACTTGTGGACAACTGCGTTCGAGACGAAACCATGCCGAATCGCGATGCTCTGGGGCTTTCCCAGGAACGCTAAGTAAGCCGCTGGGTTTGTTGATCACCACCACATCGTTGTCACTATAAATAATGTCTAAGTATGGCGTTGTCGGTGGTGAATAGTGCAATAACGTCATGCTGGCATATTCACCATGATTCGCACCGAATCAAGCTGCAACAATGGCTGCTCAAACGCTGTAAGAAGTTCCTCGCGGCGCTGCTTAACCGCTGTAATTTCACTCTCCCGAACTAACGGATTTGTTTGCTGTAACTTAAGTAACCGATTGAGTTCATTTGTAAGTTGGCTGTTGACACGATCTGCCGCTTGTTCGATAGCCTTTTGTTGCTGTTGCTCCGCTGGTTTCCAAGCCGTTTGAATGGCCTGCTGACACTCAGAACGCAGTTGCTTAAGCAACAAACGTGCTTGTTTTTTATCGAGGAACTGGAGTTGCTTGTCGAGTACGCCTGGCGCGACTTTTTCGGTTAAATCGCGTGCTTGACCATCCAGTAGAACGCGGAAGCTATGATGCGGATAAAACTCTTGAACGGCGAGTTGTTTTGGTGCCAAAACGACACTGCTGAACTGAAGCTCAATAAACCACGCACCAGCGGTTAACGCGCGGTTTTGTAATAGTGCCACGGCGGTGCTGCCGAACGTATCACGGGTTAATAATTCC
>NCJS01000039.1 GCA_002279005.1 Idiomarina sp. 34-48-12
GCGCCGATGGTAGTGTGGGGCTTCCCCATGTGAGAGTAGGACACTGCCAGGCTTCAAATACGACGAGACCCCGAGCTAACGCTCGGGGTTTTTTCGTTTAAGAACCCGAAAAAGCGTGACCGTGATTCGTGCGCTACGCTGTTCGTACGTTCGGCTTCGCCTCACTGTTCGATAACGAACAGTGCGCAGCACGGACGAACAGTGAACGAAGTGAACGCACGAATAACGACCAACGCTCTTCGCTCTTCTAATATCCAACAGCTAATATCCCCTTGCTCTACTTCTCAATGGTGTAGAAGATGTCACCACCCTGTGCTTCACTACTTGCCGTAGTCTCAATAATAAGCTTCTCAGATAACAAATAACGCACCAAAAACGTATTGGTATCTTCAAATAAACCCACGCCATACTTCACATAAAGCTTTGGAGATAGATACTTCCCAATGTAAAAGGATGTATCGTTTGGATTCATTGTTGAGTCAATTCCAAATTCATCAAACCCAAAGGTGTCTTGTAACGATTCACCAATAAAGTCAGTGCCTTTGGAGCCGAGTAAAATAAGTGCCTGTAATTGAAGGTTCTCATTACCGGCTGTGGCAGTTCCAGAACCGCGCCCTAGGATTAAATAGGATAAGACTTCGCTGTCAGGCATTGCTGGGGTTGAGTACAAACGAAAATCAGGTTCCTGTAGCGTTCCGCTTACCTGAGCTCCGACACGAACATCTTCAGTTGCCAACATATTTTCTGATGAACGCTCTACACGTAAATCTAAACCAGGGTTATCAATAGGTCCGCCACTATAAATTAAAGAACCGCGGTCTATTTCCAGGCGCTGACCATATATTTCATAAAAACCTTTGTTAACTGAGATATTACCGCTCGCTGTTAACGCGCGCCTCGGCGTTTCACGTAATCGTAAGCTACCACCCAGTTCACCTTCAAAGCCGAAGCCAGAAACCTTAATGTCATCGCCAAGAGTTACTCTAACGTCGGCATAAATAGAGTAAAGCGCCGTCTTCTGAGCCCTAATCGGTTCACCATTCTGGCAAACCTCAACATCACTTGAGGCTGTGACACCAGTTTCGGCTATTTCCGGCTGATCAATACGTACGAATGGTACTTTGACTTCGCCAGTGACATCAATACGCTCATCAATTAATGTAATTTTAAGATCAGGACTTATGTCCACCGTTGCAGTTGGAACCTGAATAGCACGGAATTGTTCACCTTTAATGGTCAACTCAAGTTCCGGTTTCAATGGCTCTAACAACCCTGCAATGCTAATCCAACCTTGTCCAGATTGGGCTTGCCCGTCCAATGTGATGCCATCCTCTATATTTGGGGTATCGAATGCAGCAATTCGTACGTCGGTAAGTAATAAACCACTTTGTGCGAATCCAATCTCTTGAGCTGCTAATTCTACTGAACCTGTAATGTTGGGGGCTGAAGTGTTGCCTTTGATATTAATTTGCGCGAGCGCATGGGCATTTTCATAACGTAGGTCGGGAAGAACCCACTGTAATACGGTTAGATCACGTAACTCCATGATGATATCGCCGTTTAGCTCTGCACTGTCTGTAATATTACTGACAGCTAAATCACCGATAACGAGGCCTTTATCTTCTTCGAGTTCGGCCGTGATAGACGTTTCGAGTTGGTCTAAGTTTCCTTGCCAATCTACTTGCCAATATTTAAAGCGCGTCGATATCTCTTCATCAAGAGCAAATAGAATCGTCCGTTCACTACGAAGCACACCCTCGGTATTTATCAATGACCAAGTATTCGTATCGTAACTAATAGTACTGTCTAGACTAGCTAATCCCCAGATTCGCTCAGCGACATCTGCTTGTCGAAACCGGTTGAGTAATGCCAATGGTAAATTTGTCCCGGTTATATGTGTTGTTTGTCTCGAATTAGCCGCTGAGGTATCAACACAAAGGTTAGCCGATGTACGTCGAGTATTAGCAGAAAGACACAACGATGTTACTGAGGTTGCAAGGGGCTCTTTGACTGGAATCGAGATTAAACCCTGATCTGAATTCGTCCAGTTACCAAAATCACGGTGGTTTAACGCAATGTCCTTCACTTGAATATTAAGACGCTGGGTTATATTTCCAGATATCGCTAAAGCCGCCTTAAAGTCGCCAGAGAAGTAATCGTTAATAGATAATGTAGCCAAATCAGGTACGTTCAAGGATAGAGCTAACGGCGACGTTTCAGTCATTTCACCATTTAGCTTAATCTCGTTTTCACCCCAGTTCACCGCTAAGTTTTGAGCAGATAAACGGTTTTCTGTATAGGAAACCTTGCCTTGCGCCTGAAGTTCTAAGTCAGCAATCTCAGCTGGCTGTTGCAGTATGTACTCAAGTTGTGCCGTCAACGTGTGAATAGACGCTTTCACGGTAAGTTCCGAAGTCCAGTCTATGGTCGATGTAATGTCTGCATTGATCGCATCAGACGTGATCAAAGCATGTTCAACCGTTATGTGTGTTGCACTACCATCACCGGAAAACTTGACTAACGCTGGCAGTTTTTCTTGATAGGTAGCATTGATATCGAGGTTGTGTTGAAAAGCCTCAAGGCTACCTTCAATATTTCCAGTAACCTTATCGATACTTAGCGGCAGACCAATTGCCTCTGCTGGCATTATTAAATTGTGGCTGGTTAAAGCGCCTCTTAAACTAACCGCACTTAAATCTTCACGGAACGCTAAATAGTTACTAAGAACACCATTAAATGTGACATCACCTTGCTTATTACCAATACCTGAAAGTACAAAGTCTTTAACTGCTGCTTGCTGATTATCAATGGTTGCTTCGAGTGTCAACGTCGAACTATTGAGCCAGCTATACCATGGCGAATCAGTCGGCAAAACAATGGGTAGTAACGGTGCTGTGGAGAGTTTATTAATGGCAACTTCGGCCAACCACGAAGGGGCTTTGGTGAGGGTATCTTTTATCTGCAAATAAACAGTGTGACTATCTGTCTGTGGTGGCACCGTGAAGGTCGATAACGCATCAAGATTGTTGATAGTTCCTTGAACACGGCTTTTACCTGTAACGCCTTCGATAGTTGATTTTGCTATCGGATCGCTGATCTGCCAAGTTAAATTAAGATTAATGGGATAGTCGTTTTGTGTTGTAACCGTGCCCTCTATTGAGGTGTCTACCCGCTGATAATCGAGCACGAGTTGTTTGATATTGATTTTTGACTTGCGCCAATCAAAACGACTATCAATATCAGGCAGTTGATGGAGAGAGTCATCCACAACCAATGTGTTTGTGTGGGCGCTAAAATCCTCAACAATAAAGGCAATAGGAAGTTCTAATTGTGGTAATTCGATACTATCCGATGAGGTTGAAGTCGCATCCGTTGTCGTCATTTCAAAAAGAAACGATCTAGTTTCAATTTTCTTAAAAACTAGAGCACTATTTATCAGTTGCGAGGGCTGCCACTCAAGAGTTAACAGCTCAACGCGAATCTGCCATGGCGCTTGTCTTACCTCGAGGTTTTTAAGAGTCAACTGACCGACTAAATTGCCATCTAATGAATCGAATTCTAGCTCGATACCGGCCAACCGCGCCGACTGTTCAATCACAAACTGTGAGCCGGTTGAGGTCATAACTAACACTGCAAAAGTGCATGGTATCACCACAAATAATGCAATAATTGTCCAGGCGAGATATTTAATAAACTTCATAGGTCAGGGCCCAGAGTTAAGTGGAGTCGCCAAGGTTTGCTCGGTTCATCTAGTGCCATTGCTAAATCCAGTCTTACTGGGCCAATGGGCGAAACCCATCGAAAGCCAAAGCCAACCGTTTGCTTAAGTCTTTCATCCCAGTGCATCATGCTATTACCGATATCGGTGAATAGCGCCACGCGCCAATTAGGCTTGAAAGCGTAGTCTACCTCTACTGAACTAGCGGTCATATACTTGCCACCAACGACGACGCCATCAGCATTCTCAGGCCCGAGTTGTTGATAGGCATAACCACGGACACTATGATCACCACCAGCGAAAAAACGAAGAGTTGGGCCAAGTGCTTCAAAATTGTCAGCTCTCAATGCGCCAACTTCGCTACGAATTAGAATTCGCCATTGTTCGTTCAGTCGATGAATCCATTTAGCGCCAACCTTTATTGAAGCGAAAGTGGTATCGGAAAGGGCACCATCATGTGCGCCTTGTAACATGATTGATAGGCGGTAACCGTCATCAATGATGTTGCGATTTTCGGGTAAATTTGAGCTTTCAATCAAGCTCCACTCTACGGAAGGAATTAGAAAGTTTGATGATTCAGTCGGTTCGTCACCAAACGCAAAATCTTCACGCTGATATGCGAGCTGATAGGTTCGGTGCCAGCGATCGTAGTGACGAAGATCTTTAAATGATGTGCGATATAGCGTTGAACGTTGTTCTTCGAAAGAACGGTCGGTTATTTCGCCATTAAAGCTATATGAATCTCGGGCGGGATTATTTCCGGGAATGATATAGGTCACAAAACCGGTATTCTGCACTTCGGATAACCGGATCATACTACTTAAACGATGTCCTCGTTCATTCACCCAACGTCTATCAAAACCTAACGTGATGCGAGCACCAGTGTCGGTACCATAACCTAAGCCAACTTGATATCGGTCACGCTCATTTGCGGTGAGTGCGACATCTATCGGAACGTAGTTATCGTCGGTTTCTTGCCACTGCGGTGATACTTCAACGCGATTAAAATAGTCACTGCCAGCCAGATCAACTTGCAAATCCAGCAACTTGCGCGTGCTAAACGGTTCGCCAGATTCATATTGAACGAACCGTTCCAGCAAAGGCTCGCCAAGGAATGCGCAGCAAAAGGTTGTATCGCCAAATAAATAACGTTCGCCAGAATCAAACACCAGCAAAACATCGGCACTTTGCTTCGAAGTTTCTACTTTGACTGAGTGCTCCGTGAACGCTGCATCATAATAAC
The DNA here is from genome assembly GCA_002279005.1 of Idiomarina sp. 34-48-12. Taxonomy (GTDB): domain Bacteria; phylum Pseudomonadota; class Gammaproteobacteria; order Enterobacterales; family Alteromonadaceae; genus Pseudidiomarina. Next base: position 4,962 of record NCJS01000039.1, read on the forward strand.
CTCGCTCTGCCGCGAGATTTCTTAGATTGGCCTTAAAACGTTCATAAGCCGTATGGTTAAAGACTTGGCCGGAATACGGCTGTTGCGACTCGAGTAGTTTTTGAAAAGCAGGATCGTTTTGCGCGTTACCGATCATTTTAAAATTCACACGATCGTATGTTGTTACCGGTCCAGTATCGACGACAAAACGCACTGTCCAAATCTCTTCCGCTTCTTCAATTTCACTTGTTACATTGGAATTATAAAAGCCAAAAGGCTCTAACGCGGAGCGGATTTCCTGCTCACCGGTTCTAGTGAGATAACGAACTCTAAAAATCGAAGGTACGGTTTCACCTTCAAGCGCTGTTAGGGTAAGAAAAATACGTGCGTTTGACAGCAACTCACCCTCAATACCATCGATCTCGATCGCCAATTTGGCATCAGGCGGCTGCCACGAAGTCTGCGATAATACAGGCAGACTAAATAGTATAAGAAAGAGAGCAAGCATTCCTTGCACAAAGCGCACACTCATAAATCAGAAATACCTTTCAGTAAGTGTTCATTGGAATTTAGTATAACACCGCACTTTGCGATAAGTGGTGAAAAATCCCGCAATCAACAATCTGGAGCGCATAAATCGCTTGCCAGTGTGAGATTGGACAGTATAATTCAGACCTTGATTGCAGGGGTGTAGTTCCAATTGGTAGAACAGCGGTCTCCAAAACCGACGGTTGGGGGTTCGAATCCCTCCACCCCTGCCATTTCCTTTCAAGATCTTCCTAAAAGAAGGCGTTTGGGCTAGGCTAAGCGCATGACAGAAAATATCTTCAATAAATCTCAACAAGAAGCTCTTGCAGCACTCGGGTTGCCGTTGTGGCAGAAGCGTGCGAATTTGGCGACAGAAAAACCAGCCACAGATAATTCCGATGAGGATGTATCGCACTGTTATCGTCTGGGGCCGTGGCTTTTATTGTTTACTGCTCACCTCCCCGTTAAGCATCCGCAGTGGCTTGCTGATTTCGCGCACGCGTTAGGTCACGCCTCATCGTCCGTTATTGCTGAGGTTCCAAGTACGAGTAAAGAGCACTGGGATAAGGCTTTTATCGTAAAGTTTAGTGCCGACATTCAAGATACTATTCCAGCAACAATGAAAGCCGAGATATGGGATCAGATTCAACATCACCGCGCATGAGTATCGCTACTTCAATTGTTGAGTTAAAAGCTTGGACACCTGAAGTTGCAGCTATCGAAACCGAAACGAATCAACTCCCATGGCCGATCGACACGCTGAAATCGTGTTTCTCGCATGGCTATCAAAATTTTGGGGTGTACAGCAATGAACATAAGCAGTTGCTTGGGTTTATTATTGTTCATCAACCAATGCCAGATGAGTGGACCATCATGAATGTCGTTATTTCTTCAGCGTTCCAACGACAAGGATTTGGTAAGAAGCTTGTAGGTTATGTATGTGACTTGGCGTTAGCTGCTAATGCAAGTGTATTTCTTGAAGTGCGTGAATCAAATCAAGCTGCAATTGAGCTTTACACTCAACTCGGTTTTAAAAACCTAGGGCGTCGTAAAGGCTACTATCCAACAGCCTTGGGCGACCACGAAGATGCCATTGTCATGCAGCGTTCTTCTGCTTAAAGGACGTAATTACTCAATCAGAGAACGTTGGACAGAACTTGCTGCGAAGTAACTGCATGAATTGCATGGTGTCCGGATCATTGATTGAATAAAAAATAGTTTGCGCTTGTTTGCGAAATTTTACTAAACCCTGCTCTCGCAACACGGCTAAATGCTGAGAGAATGCTGATGGGCTAAGTGGGAAATGCTTGTTTAACTCACCGACACTTTTTTCGCCACCAGCAAGATGACATAAAATTTGTAAGCGGTGTTCATTGGCAATAGAGCGCAAAAATGCCGCAGCATTTTGCGCTTCACCAGTTTGCATTTCAGCATCCATCAGCATGCTCATAGCTTTTCTCTCTATTATTTTTGCAGCGCTAACTCACGCTCGGTTTTTAGTTTAAATACTTTCTTTAGAAAGATACTGGCAGGACAAAAGCCAGTGAATGATTGTTGGAATAAATTAGCACCAACAAACACAGTTAACCATACCCAATTTGGATGGACCCAAACGGTCAAGGCGACAGATAATAACACCATAAAGCCGGCAAAGGCAGTCAAAGCTTTTTCAACACTCATGAGAACCCCCTTAATTTAGAAACTACTAAAGTAATATAGCTCTAATTTTCCAATTCGGAAAGTGATCAAGGTCATTAATTTGGTAATTCCTTAATTAACCTCCCCCTTTTGGTGTACTTGGATTCACGCGAATATCGGGGTAAGCTTTAGTGCCATACACTAATGTGATGTCTTATGAGTATTGAACAAGTAGAAATTACCCCTATCAAGGCTCTTGCAAAAGCGTCAGCAGAGCATGCTTATGCGCCGTACAGCCAATTTAAAGTTGGTGCAGTTTTGGTTACCGAAACAGGCGAAATCATCAGTGGTTGTAACGTCGAGAACGTTTCCTACGGGCTATCGAACTGTGCGGAACGCACGGCGATATTCACTGCTATTGCACAAGGCATCAATCCTAAAACAATCAAGCAAGTGGTTATCTACACGCCGAGTGAGCAAGTCTTTTCACCATGCGGTGCATGTCGTCAAGTTTTAGCCGAGTTTTTGAGTGCTGATACGCCGGTAATTTCAACTTGTGACAATGGTTTTGAACAATGGACGGTAGCCTCCCTGTTACCGCACGCCTTCCATTTTGATATTAACGAATATAAAAACCGCAAATGATGACAATTAAAAAAGCTGCTAAGCGCGCAATTCAATTAATGGATTTAACCTCGTTGAACAACAACGACTCGGTGGAAACTATTTCGACGCTGTGTGCGGCAGCAAAGACCGATTTTGGCTCGCCAGCTGCAATCTGTGTTTATCCAGAGATGGTTGTGTGGAGCAAACTAGAACTAGCGCGACTTGGTCTGCACTCAGTTAAAGTTGCTACGGTAACCAACTTTCCAGAGGGCTCTGATGATGTTGATAGAGCTCAGGCCGAAACCGAGCGAGCCGTTGCAGCCGGTGCCGATGAAGTTGATGTGGTATTTCCATATAAAGCACTTATTGGCGGCGATTCGCAAGTTGGCTTTAACTTGGTAAAAGCATGTAAAGCGGCATGTGCGCAGAAAGCGAAGTTAAAAGTAATTATAGAAAGTGGCGAACTGAAAACAACTGAGTTGATTCGCCAAGCAAGTGAAATTGCGATTTTAGCTGGCGCTGATTTTATCAAAACGTCGACTGGCAAAGTTCCAGTTAATGCAACGTTAGAAGCAACTGAAATTATGCTTAAAGCCATACAAGTAAGTGGCACAAATTGCGGGTTTAAGGCAGCCGGTGGTGTTCGCACCGCGGAAGATGCCGCACAATATTTAGAGCTTGCCACATCAATTATGGGTGCGGATTGGGTGTGCGCAGACAACTTCCGCTTTGGCGCTAGCAGTTTGCTTGGCAATTTGCTTAACACCTTGAATGATGCCGAAGCAGTGGAAAAGGACGGCTACTAATGTATTTACCGCAAGAAATTATTCGCATTAAACGCGATGGTGGTGTGTTAAGCGAAGATCAAATTCGATTTTTCGTCAATGGACTCACCACGGGCTCTATTTCAGAGAGCCAAATATCAGCATTGGCAATGGCGATTTACTTTCAGGGCATGACGGCCGATGAACGCGTGGCTCTGACTTTAGCAATGCGTGACTCTGGAACAGTTCTTGATTGGCGAGCGATGGCGCTTGATGGCCCCGTGTTAGATAAGCACTCAACTGGTGGTGTAGGCGATGTCGTAAGCTTAATGCTAGGCCCTATTGTGGCTGCCTGCGGTGGTTATGTGCCAATGATTTCTGGCCGTGGGCTGGGTCATACTGGCGGAACACTCGATAAAATGGATTCGATACCAGGTTATCAAACAGTACCGACCCTCGATGAGTTTCGTCGCGTCGTTAAAAGCACCGGTGTTGCGATTATCGGGCAAACCGGTGATCTAGCTCCAGCGGATAAGCGTTTTTATGCTACCCGCGATATTACGGCGACGGTTGAATCGGTCCCCCTGATTACAGCATCAATTCTGTCTAAGAAATTGGCCGCAGGCCTTGAGGGCCTAGTACTTGACGTGAAAGTCGGGAATGGCGCGGTGATGCAGAATGTTGAGCAGGCAACCGAATTGGCAAATAGTCTAGTGACTGTGGCGAATGGCGCTGGTTTGCCGACATCGGCAATTTTGACTGATATGAATGAAGTGTTGGCGAAATCAGCTGGCAACGCAATTGAGGTACGTGAAGCAATACGCTATCTCACCGGCGAATATCAAGCGCCTCGGTTACACGAAGTCACCGTGGCTCTTTGCGCTGAAATGCTCGTTCTAGGTGGTCTTGCCGATACCGAAGAGCTTGCTCGTGAAAAGGTGCTCAAAGCCCTAAATAGCGGTGCAGCTGCTGACCGATTCGGTAAAATGGTAAAAGAACTTGGTGGTCCTGCTGATTTGCTAACGAATTACGCAAGCCACTTACCATTGGCACCTATTGCTAAACCTGTATTTATGGCTACTTCGGGCTATGTTACTCATATCGACACCCGCGCAGTGGGAATGGCGGTAGTAGCACTTGGCGGCGGTAGACAGCGAAGCTCAGATGAACTCGATTTTGGCGTTGGCTTGGATGCAATTGTCGGGCTTGGTGACTTTGTTGATCAGCACGCACCAATTGCTATGCTCTATGCTCGAGACGAGGCTTCGTGGGAAAGTGCCGCTGAACGTTTACGTCGCGCCGTGAAGGTTGCTAATGAAGCAACGAGGAACAATGTTGTGATTCATCAGTACATCCGTAACTAGTTCATTCGCATATAGAATATTCGCCATAAGAGGTTAACCACATGTCCCGTGCCATTATTGTCGTGCTAGATTCATTCGGTATTGGTGCAGCTGCCGATGCTGATAAATTCGGGGATGAAGGTGCGGACACATTCGGTCATATCGCCGCCGAAGCAGCGGCGGGGCGAGCAGACAATGGGCGCTCTGGGCCTCTCAAAATCCCGCACTTGATAAAACTAGGCTTAGCCGAAGCTTATTATGGTGCGACGGGCGAACAGCCTGCTGGTATTGAGCCTGCAGATGAAATTATCGGTCGATTTGGTTGGGCGCAGGAGCTGTCGTCGGGTAAAGACACACCTTCTGGTCATTGGGAAATGGCAGGTGTACCAGTTTTGTTCGATTGGGGATATTTTTTAGAACCCACGAACTCGTTTCCGCAAGAACTACTCGACAAAATTGTTGAAGAGGCAAATTTGCCGGGGTATTTGGGTAACTGCCACGCTTCAGGAACGACGATTATTGCTGATCTAGGCGAAGAGCATATGCGTACCGGTAAACCGATTTTTTACACCTCGGCAGACTCGGTATTTCAAATTGCCTGCCATGAAGGGAGTTTTGGATTAGATAAGCTTTATCAATTGTGTGAGTGCGTACGACGACTACTTGAACCTTATAATGTTGGTCGAGTTATTGCGCGTCCGTTTGTGGGAGATAATAGTTCGAACTTCAAACGCACTGGGAATCGTCGAGATTACGCAGTACCACCACCAGAACCAACGGTTCTTGACCGCTTGGTTGATGACGGCGGTGAGGTGATCAGTATTGGAAAAATCGCTGATATATTTGCGCATCAAGGTATTACCGAAAAGTACAAAGCAACGGGTATCCCCGCTTTGGTTGATGTGACAATTGAGCAAATTCAACAAGCACCGGAACACTCGATTATCTTCACCAACTTAGTCGATTTTGACAGTGATTATGGACATCGCCGCGACGTGAGCGGTTATGCGGCAGCGTTAGAGCAATTTGATCAACTATTACCTGCCTTGATGTCCTCGTTGAAGCCAGGCGACATGCTAATTTTGACTGCCGATCATGGTTGCGACCCGACTTGGCCGGGCACCGACCATACCCGCGAATATGTTCCGGTTCTTGCGTATGGGCAAAATATCGAGCCCGGCTCAATGGGCAGAAGAGGGAGCTTTGCTGATATTGGTCAATCGATTGCGGCGTGGTTAGGGTTACCATTAATGAATTATGGTCAATCCTTCTTAACTAAGTAGCTAAAACTATGACAACACCTCATATCAACGCACCAGAAGGTGCTTTTGCCGAACTCTGTTTATTACCTGGTGACCCATTACGCGCCAAATTCATTGCGGAACAATTTTTGGAAAATGCACGTTGTGTAACTGATGTTCGTAACATGCTGGGCTTTACAGGTACCTACAAAGGTCAAACTGTATCTGTTATGGGTACCGGTATGGGTATCCCTTCATGCTCAATTTATGCCACCGAATTGATTCGCCATTACGGCGTGTCTAAGCTCGTTCGCGTCGGTAGTTGTGGCGCGGTTATGCCAGATATTCAGTTACACGATATTATCTTGGCGCAAGGAGCATGTACCGATTCTGGCGTCAATCGGCAACGCTTCAACAACTTTGACTTCGCCGCCATTGCTGACTTCGGGTTGTTGCGTCAAGTAGTGCGTCACGCAGAGAGCACGTCGATTGGTGTTCGCGTAGGCAACGTATTTTCGGCTGATTTGTTTTATCAGGAAGACCCCGCGCTGCGGCAACGATTCCAACAAATGGGTATCTTGGGTGTCGAAATGGAAGCTGCCGGGCTATATGGAGTTGCGGCTGAACACGGTGTTGCGGCACTGACTGTATTGACCGTTTCGGACCATATTGTTCGAGGCGAGGCATTAAGCTCTGACGAACGCCAATTAGGTTTTCACGCCATGGTTGAATTGACCCTTGATGCCCTTATTTAATTGTTAAAAAAATAATCGAATCATAAATAAAACTAATCAGTACTCCTCTTTCATACTATCAGTAATAGAGGGTTTAACCTAAAAGTGGTAGCCCTCGTTTACTCCTTCATTTCACTCGTAAAACCCCGTCAATTCGCTAATCTATAGTCATCAAACAAAGACTTCGAATAGGGGTATTACGATGACTAACATGAATAAATTCAAATCAGGCATTTTTGCAGCAGTTTCAATTCTTGCTCTTTTCTCTGCTGGCGCACAAGCCGATGCAGGTGAAGCGGTTTACAAGAAAAATTGTATGGCATGTCACCAGGCTAATGGCCAAGGTATGGCGGCTGTATTCCCTCCTTTGGCGGGTAACTCAAACATTACTGATAAGCCAGCCTATATTGCCGAAACTATCGTGAAAGGTAAGTCAGGAAAAGTCACCGTAAACGGTGCTGAGTATAACGGCATGATGCCTCCGATGGCTTATATGACTGACGCAGATATTGCTGCTGTCGTGAACTACGTCAATAAAAAGTTTGCCAATGGCAGCAAAGAGATTTCAGCAACTGAAGTAAAAGCAGTTCGCTAAGCATTTTAGATCAAATACATCGGAGAAGTATCATGAAAACCTTCATTAAAAGTGCTGTTGCAAGTGCCTTACTCTTTTCTTTTGCTGGCTTACCAGTTATTGCCGAAGCGAATGTCCCATTAAAACACGATAGCGAGTACGTGATTGACGGTAAAATTTACGGCATGCCTAAGGCAAAAATCTATCGTGATGACTATAACGGCCCAGCGGTAGTCGGCGACTATGTGACCATGGTTCCGCACTTAGCTGAACTTGACTACAAAGGTAACAAAGAACACGAAGTTCGTATGGACGTGTTTTCACAGAAAGTTGAAGTAGCGCCAGGTGTGAGCTACAACGCGTGGACTTTCGGTGGCAGCGTGCCAGGTCCGGTACTTCACGTACGCGAAGGCGACCGCGTAGTGTTCAAAATGAAAAACCGTTCAACAGAAGAAGTTGTTATTACCAAACCATTCAAAGGTGCTTCGCCTTACTTTGATCAAATTGCTGCAAACCAATTGCAGAAGCATCAACCGGTTGTTGCGCCAATGCCACACTCTATGGATTTTCATAGCGGTACTGTAGCTGCAAACGATAAATGGGCGACTATCGCTCCGGGCGAAACCATTGAATTTGAATGGATTGCGAACTATGCCGGTACTTACATGTATCACTGCGGTACTTCAAGCGTATTGATGCACACTGCAATGGGTCAATATGGTGCTGTGGTTGTATCGCCAAAA
>NCJS01000147.1 GCA_002279005.1 Idiomarina sp. 34-48-12
GCACACCGTGTGGTTGCTGAGGCGTTTTTAGCAAGTGCTCCGCAAGCTGATTTTGCGTTGCAAAATGGTGGTGGGGTTCGTCGTGAAATTACAGCCGGCGAGTTAACTGTTGCTGATGCCTATAGCTTGCTACCATTTGCCAACACCTTAGTTGATGTTCAAATTACTGGGCGTGAAGTGAAGCAAGTGCTTGAGCAGGCACTGGCTTATGCCATTTCGGCGGGTGGTTCTGATGGCGCCTATCCGCACGGCGCTGATATTCGCTTTAACGTGGATATGAGTGCTGCTGACGGACAACGGATTAGCGCGCTCGAAGTCGCCACCGAAAATGGTTGGCAGCCAATTCAAGCCGACCATATGTACACCATGATCACTAATAGTTTCTTGGCTTCAGGGAATGATGGTTGGACCTTGCTGGGTGAATTATCAGAGCAGGGGCGTACAACCGATACGTATGTTAACTACGCACAATCATTTGTTGATTGGGCCCGAAAAATAAAAACAATAAAACGGCCGAATTCGCATAGCACACAAAGCTATCGAGCGGCCGAGCAATGACAGTTTATAACGTTTCCGACAAAGCACGGTTTGATCTCACGGTTATCGTTCTTGCCTTGTTAACGGCCTTCGGGCCGTTATCCATAGATATGTATCTGCCCGCTTTTGGCGATATTGCACAAAGTTTTTCAACCGAATCCAATCGGGTTGAATTATCCCTCACGTCGTTTTTCCTTGGGCTATTCATTGGGCAACTACTTTACGGTACTGCGTCAGATCGGTTTGGGCGCAAACCGCCATTGTATTTTGGCCTTGTGTTATATGTTGTCACATCAATAGCTTGTGCCTACGCACCAAATCTTGAAAGCTTAATTGTGTTGCGATTTTTACAAGCCATTGGCTCTTGCGCAGGCCTTGTGATTGCTCGCGCGATGGTGCGAGATTTATATACACCGCAAGCCTCGGCGCAAGTATTTAGCTTCCTGATTCTCGTCATGGGAATTGCACCAATACTCGCGCCATTAGCGGGTGCCTATGTGACGGCAGCATGGGGTTGGCAATCAATATTTATTATCGTGGCAAGCCTTGCCGTGGCGTGTCTGGCGATTGTTCATGTGCGCCTGCCAGAAACCCGCGCACCTGATAAAGCCGTAAGAATTAGGTCAAGTTTACCGATCTATTGGAGCGTTTTGCGCGATCCGAGCTTCTTACGCTATTCCTTGAGCGGGGGCATCGCGCAGTCAGGTCTATTTGCCTACATCACCGCATCGCCCCTGGTTTTTATTGATCATTTTGGCCTGTCGCCAACCCACTACAGTTGGTTATTCGGTGCAAATGCCGTTGGCATTATCGGGATGGCGCAATTAAACGCGTGGTTTCTTCGTCGCCGCGACTCGCGCAAAATCCTCAATAAGTCATTGCCGATACTCGGTGTCGTATCCGTACTACTCATTGTTGCGGGCTGGAACAATTTCGGGCTAATTGGCGTGTTGGTGCCATTATTCCTTTATGTCAGTACCTTGGGTATGGTATTCCCTAATGCGATGGCTGGCGCGCTTGCTGAGCAGCAAGAACGGGCAGGTTCAGCCTCAGCCGTCACGGGGAGTCTCCAGTTCTTGATTGCGGGTATTATTTCGGCACTGGTGAATGTGTTGGGGCATCAGCATGAGTTGGCGATGGTGTTTGTAATGGGCGGCTGTGGTTTGACGGCTGTCATCATCTATCGCCTCTTGCGCTGAAGAGCAACGACGATATTAGCTATTGGATATTAGATATTAGAAAAGAAAGGCCGCTGGCAAATTGCTCAGCGGCCTTTTTGTTGTTTTTAGCTAATATCCAATATCTAATAGCTAATATCGTATTTGATTTTTTACGGGGTGTAGTAGGTTGGGGTGTTGACGCCTACAGGCATATCCAACGCGAAAACCCACAAGAAGAACAAACTCGCCCAACCCAGCAAGAACACAATGGTGTACGGCAACATCATTGCGATCATCGTGCCGATACCAGTATCTTTCTTATAGCGAACAGCTACGGCGAGTATCAGGCCAAAGTAACTCATCATTGGGGTAATGATATTGGTAACCGAGTCACCGATACGATAGGCGGCTTGGATAACTTCTGGAGCGTAGCCGATTAGCATGAGCATTGGCACGAATATTGGTGCGGTGATAGCCCATTGTGCTGATGCTGAACCTAGCATGAGGTTCACGAATGCACACATCAATATGAACAGAATAAATACTGAAGGGCCGGTTAAACCAACTTCTTGCAAGAAGGTGGCACCTTTAATGGCGAGAATGCTGCCAAAGTTCGTCCAACCGAAGAACGCAACAAACTGCGCAGCAAAGAACACAAGAACGATATACATGCCCATGGTGCTCATGCTTTCAGACATCGCATCAATAACATCACGGTCGCTACGCATTACTTTCGTAATGCGACCGTAGACATAACCAGGCACTGCAAAGGTGATAAAGATAAAGGCAACAATACCTTTTAGGAACGGCGAGCCTGCAACTTCACCGGTTTCAGGATTACGCAGAATGCCCCATTCAGGAACGATCGTCAGGGCTAGCAAAATACCTAACACCAAGAAACTAAGACCTGCACCGATCAAACCTTTTTTCTCGAGTGACGTCAGTGCTTCAATTTTTTGTTCGCTTAAATTAATCGACGCTTCTTTCGGATTATATTTACCAAGCTTTGGTTCAACGATTTTCTCGGTAACAACGGTACCCATAATGGCAATCAGGAACGTTGAAATGAACATGAAATACCAGTTCGCTTCTGGGCCAACATAGTATTCAGGATCAATAATATTCGCGGCTTTGGTGGTGATACCTGCAAGGAGCGGGTCAACGGTACCAATCAATAGGTTCGCACTGTAGCCAGCCGAAACACCTGAGAACGCGGCAGCTAGACCAGCAAGTGGATGGCGGCCAAGTGAATGGAAAATCATGGCGGCAAGTGGCACGAGCACCACGTAACCTAATTCAGCTGCAGTATTTGAAACCACACCGGCAAACACAACGGCAACGGTAACCGCACGAGGGTGTGCGTTCATGACTAAGCCACGCATTGCTGCTGAAAGCATGCCTGAGCGCTCAGCAATACCAACACCAAGTAAGGCGACTAATACGGTGCCTAGCGGCGTAAAGCCGGTGAAGTTGGTAACCAAGCCTGTGACAATACGTTGCAGGCCCTCGGCATTGAGCAAGCTAACAACTTCAATCATCTCCCCACCCGGGCGCGGATCTTGCGCACTCAGGCCAAAGTAACTGGCAATTCCGCTAAGAATGACGATACCTAACGCAAATAACGCAAATAGGGTAATAGGGTGAGGTAGAAGGTTACCGAGCCATTCGACAGTGTCGAGAAAACGCGTAAAAGCACCGCGCTTTTCAGTGGGTTGTGAGGCTTGCGTCATGCAATTCCAGCTCCTGTATTTCGAATCGTTTTATTGTAATAAGCGCCGAATTGTACACATAAAAAAGGCCAATCGCGAGGATTGGCCTTTGATTCAGGATAAGCAGTTGTTATGCCGCGTTATCTTGCTT
>NCJS01000040.1 GCA_002279005.1 Idiomarina sp. 34-48-12
TCAGGCGAACCGAGCGGATCTACCCACGAGAAGTTCGCTCAAAACCTCAGAAATATGCGAGAAAAAAACTGCCAGTCAGCTCTTAACTGACTGGCATTAAGCCAAACGGCTCCCTTTTTTGTTGCTTTGAGTGACTACACGTCAAGGTTTGCAACTTTCAGTGCATTCGTTTCAATGAATGCACGACGCGGTTCTACATCGTCGCCCATTAAGGTCGTAAACAATTGGTCTGCTGCAATCGCATCCTCAATTGTTACGCGAAGCATACGGCGAGTTTCTGGATCCATTGTGGTTTCCCACAATTGCTCCGGATTCATCTCACCCAAACCTTTGTAACGCTGGATATAGATACCACGCTTCGATTCGCTGATTAACCACTCGACGGCCTCAACGAAATCGCTGACAGGCTTTTCTTTCTCACCGCGACGGACAAATCCGCCCGCTTCTACTAACCCATTGATCTTCTCACCAATTGACACGAGCTGGTCATAGTCGCGAGACATCAAGAATTCGTAGCTCAACGGATATTGCGTATCGATACCATGACGACGCACAATAACAACCGGTAAATAGAAATTACGTTCTTCGTCATGTTGAATCGACAAGGTATATGTCGCCGAATTAACTTCACGTTCAGTGAGGTCATTCTGCAACGTAACCGCCCACTCTGTCATAGCCTGTTGATTTTTAAGCATTTCATCTGTCAAACGTGGTGCATAAAGCAAACGCTGCAGGAAGGTTTCAGGCATACGACGTGAGAGCCGTGTTTTAATTGAATTCTGCGCCAATTGGTAGTCATTCACCAACGTTTCGAGGTGAGCACCACTGATACCTGGCGCATCGCTCGTCACGTGCAAAGAAGCACCATCAAGTGCAAGGCTGGTCAGATACTGAATCAAACCTGGATCATCTTTGATATAAGTTTCTTGCTTGCCCTTTTTCACTTTATAAAGCGGTGGCTGAGCAATATACATATAACCACGTTCAATCAGCTCTGGCATTTGACGGTAGAAGAAGGTCAACAGCAACGTACGAATGTGCGAGCCGTCGACATCAGCATCGGTCATAATGATAATGCGGTGATAACGCGTTTTATCCGGATCGTATTCGTCACGGCCGATACCGCAACCTAATGCTGTGATAAGCGTTGCAACTTCTTGTGATGACAACATCTTATCGAAGCGCGCTTTTTCGACGTTCAGAATTTTACCTTTCAAAGGTAGAATCGCTTGGTTCTTGCGGTTACGGCCCTGCTTTGCAGAACCACCCGCAGAGTCACCCTCCACTATGTAGAGTTCAGACAACGCAGGATCTTTTTCCTGACAGTCCGCAAGCTTACCCGGCAAGCCAGCTAAATCTAAAGCACCTTTACGGCGTGTCATTTCGCGTGCTTTACGGGCCGCTTCACGAGCTCGTGCTGCATCGATAATCTTACCGACAATAATCTTAGCGTCACCCGGTTGTTCTAAAAGGTACTCTGCTAATTTCTCGTTCATCGTCTGCTCAACTGCAGATTTCACCTCAGATGAGACAAGCTTATCTTTAGTTTGAGAAGAGAATTTAGGATCAGGCACCTTCACAGACACAACAGCGGTTAATCCTTCACGCGCATCGTCACCCGTTGCGTTGGTCTTATATTTCTTGTTAAGACCTTCTTTCTCCATGTAGGTATTTAACGTTCGAGTCAGTGCAGCACGGAATCCAGCTAAGTGCGTACCGCCATCACGCTGAGGAATATTATTCGTAAAGCAGTAAATACCCTCTTGGAACGAATCATTCCATTGCATAGATACTTCTACTGAAATGCCATCTTCCCGCTCAGTACTAAAATGGAAAACGTTTTGGTGAATTGGCGTTTTATTTTTATTCAAGTATGAAACAAACGCAGAAATACCGCCTTCATATTTGAAGTGGTCTTGGCGTTCATTACGCTCATCTTTTAGGATGATTGAAACACCTGAATTGAGGAATGACAATTCACGTAATCGTTTCGCAAGAATATCGTAATGGAATTCGATATCACTAAAGATAGTTGGGCTTGGCCAGAAACGTATTTCTGTACCGGTTTTATCGGTATCGCCAATTTGCGCCATTGGTTCTACTGGGTCACCCAAATTATAAGTTTGTTGATAAATGTGACCTTGGCGTTGAATCGTCAGCAATAGTTTATCTGACAAAGCGTTTACAACAGACACACCAACACCGTGCAGACCGCCCGAAACCTTGTATGAGTTGTCATCAAACTTACCACCGGCGTGCAGCACAGTCATGATGACCTGAGCCGCAGATACACCTTCTTCTGAGTGGATGTCTACTGGAATACCACGACCATCATCTCGAACTGATACTGATCCGTCGGAATGAATCGTCACAAGAATATCTTTGCAGTGCCCTGCTAACGCTTCATCGATTGAGTTATCGACAACCTCGAAAACCATGTGATGTAAGCCGGTACCGTCATCGGTGTCACCGATGTACATACCGGGGCGTTTGCGAACGGCATCAAGCCCTTTAAGGACTTTAATACTGGACGAATCGTAATTGTTTTCTGCCATAATTAGCTTCTCTATTGTTCCTTGACGGTTCCATGTTCCACGTGGAACATTCTAGTATCGTCCGTTTTGAGGAGTGTACTTACGTCACTACCATCAATCGCCGATACAAAAACCTGTGACTTGGATGCGACGAGCGCACCACAAAACTTCTCCTGACTCACCGAATCCAATTCGGCTGTAATGTCATCCACTAGGTAGATACATTGTACGCCAGTTTTCTGCTGAAGGTATTCACCTTGTACCAACTTGAGTGCGGCAACAAGTAACTTCAACTGCCCACGTGAGAGTAAGTTCTTAACGTCCTCTCCGTTGGCCAAAATTCTTAGTTCCGCTTTATGCGGTCCGACGGTTGAATGACCATATCGCAAGTCTTGATCGCGGTGCTTATCTAGCGCATCCGCTAACGAAACACCTTTCTCCCAACCCGACCGCAGTTGAAACTCAAACTTATAATTCGGCAAAAACTCTGCCAAACGTTGTGCTAATACGGGAACGAATCCTTTAACATAGGTTTCGCGATGCGCGTGAATGCGCTCCCCAAAACTTGCAAACTGTTCATCCCAGTAGCGATGCTCCTGATGAAAGCGTTTCATCTTGAGCAAACTGTTTCGTTGTTTCAATAGTTTTGCGAAACCGACCCAGTCGCTATAAAAGGAATGTTCCACGTGGAACACTCCCCAATCCATGTACTGCCTTCTTACCTTCGGGCCACCCAAAATCAATTCGATACTTTCAGGTGTCATTAACTGAACTGGCACCATTCGTGCCAACGCCGAAAAGCGTTTTTCTTTTACTTGGTCAATACGAAGTTGAACCTCGCCCGCATGATTGCGCTGATAACCAACCTGATGTTTTTCGCCGCTTTGTTCAGTTAACCGGGCAAACACAACAAACTGGTCGTCTTCGTGTCGAATCAACTGACGAAACGTACCAGGCCGAAATGACCGCCCAAAACCCAAGCAATAAATCGATTCAATTAAACTCGTCTTGCCGCTACCGTTTGCACCGGAAATAATATTAACCGTTTTACTTGGCGTAATTGATACCGACGCAAAATTCCGAAAGCTTGTAAGCGACAACGACTCAAGATACATACGACAACAATGCGCCTTTACAGACGCATCGGCATTACCACATACAACGACGAATCATCATCGTTATCTTCAATGAGCCCGCTGGCATCAGAACCCGATAGCGTCAGTTTAACTTTGTTGCCTTGTACGGTGTTCAATACATCAATCAAGTAGCTTACATTAAAACCGATCTCTAACGGTTCGCCCTGATATTCAACTTCAATAACTTCTTCGGCGGTTTCTTGCTCTGGGTTATTAGCGGTTAAACACATCTCACCCGAACTCAAATTCACCCGCACGCCCCGATATTTTTCATTTGATAAAATTGATGCACGTGAACAAGCCTGCTTCAACACTTCGCGCTCAGCCACAACCACCTTATCACCACCACTTGGAAGTACGCGACGATAATCTGGGAAACGGCCATCAACCAGTTTACTGGTAAATCCAATGCCATTCGTTTCAATACGAATATGGTTGTTACCAATTAAAATCTTCACTTCGTTTTCTACGTCATCGAGAAGACGAAGTAATTCCATGACGCCTTTACGCGGCACAATCACCTGGCGCGCAGCAAGATTCGGTTGACCAATCTCGCAACTACTCATTGCTAAACGGTGGCCATCTGTTGCGACAGTACGCAATGTGTTAACGTCCGTTTCGAACAACATACCGTTCAGGTAGTAGCGCACATCTTGATTCGCCATCGAGAAATGGGTGCGTTCCACCAAATCTTTCAGTACAGCTTGGCTTGTAACCAACTGAATATCGCTATCCCAGTCGTCAATATTTGGGAAATCTTGTGCAGGCAATGTTGCTAATGTGAACTTACTACGGCCTGAACGAATCATCACTTTGTCTGCAGACGCTGAAAATTCAACCGTCGCACCGTCTGGCAGGCTACGAACAATATCGACCAACTTCTTCGCAGGAACGGTGACCTCACCAGCTTCGCCGCCTTCAATAGCGCAGGACGACACCAATTCGACTTCTAAGTCTGTTCCGGTAAGCCGTACCTGATCCGATGATGCTTGAATGAGCACATTCGATAAAATCGGAATGGTATGTCGGCGCTCAACTGCACCGCTGACAACTTGAAGTGGCTTTAAAAAAGCATCTCGACTGATGGAAAATTTCATACCCACATTCCCCTGTTGTTTGTTCCTTGTCGCTTCGCTGCGTCTGTACTACACGTCAAACGTTACGCCGACAGCGTTCGAATTAAATTACGATAATCTTCTTTTAAATCGTTCTGTGAATCTTTTAATTTAGCAATCGTTCGACACGCATGTAATACCGTTGTGTGGTCACGCCCACCAAAAGCGTCTCCAATTTCAGGTAAACTATGGTTCGTTAATTCTTTCGCCAATGCCATCGCCATTTGGCGAGGTCGAGCGACTGAACGCGAGCGACGCTTCGACAGCATATCTGACATTTTAATGTTGTAATACTCAGCCACTGTCTTTTGAATATTATCAATCGTAACTAACTTTTCCTGTGCTGCAATTAAATCTCGTAATGCTTCGCGCACAAAATCGATGGTAATTTGACGACCGGTCAAATTGACGTTCGCAACCAAACGGTTCAACGCACCTTCTAATTCACGAACATTAGAACGTAACCGCTTCGCGATAAAGAAGGCCACTTCGTGAGGTAGCGTAATACCACGCTCTTGAGCTTTGCGAATCAAAATAGCCACGCGCGTTTCTAGCTCTGGTGGCTCAATGGCAATGGTCAAGCCCCAACCAAACCGCGAACGTAATCGGTCTTCTAAACCTTCAATTTCTTTCGGATAAAGGTCGCTGGTGAGAATAATCTGTTGGTTACCCTCAAGTAACGCATTGAAAGTATGGAAGAATTCTTCCTGCGTACCCTTTTTATTCGAGAAAAAGTGAATGTCATCAATCAGCAATGCATCAACGGAGCGATAATAGCGCTTCATTTCGTCGATCGTACTATTCTTTAACGCATTCACCATATCTTGAACGAAACGTTCAGCTCGAATATAAAATACTTTCGCATCTTTCTTATGGGCACGAATAGCATTACCAACCGCATGCAACAAATGCGTTTTACCAAGTCCTGTACCGCCATATACAAATAGCGGGTTATAAGCACTACCTGGATTCTCAGCTACTTGGTGTGCCGCTGCCAATGCGAGTTGATTCGATTTACCTTCAACGAAGTTATCGAAGGTATACTCTTCATCAATATTGCATTCAAACGCAGGAGCCGGTGCATCGGTTGCGTTCCATGGCGTTGCGCGCGGTTGGCGCTGGGTTGGCGCAGCTGCAGGTGCTGATGCCGGACGGCTGGCCGTTGTGCTTGTTGCTACACCATTACCGGTTGGTTTCTTTTCAACACCACCTACCCGGAAAGAAACTCGTGGACTCTTTTCACCACGCTCTGTAGCAAGCTCATTTAGGTAGTCATTAATCTGATTCAAATACTTATCTTTGATCCAATCAACAACATATGAGTTGGGCGCGTATAAGGTAAGAACGTTGTCTTCAACTTCAGATTGAAGTGGACGGATCCAGGTATTGAAATTCTGCGCGGTTAATTCGCTTTGCAGTCTATCTGCGCATAATTGCCAAAGCGATTTATTCACACCTGTCTCCCGATATTGTCAGTTATAATTATTAGTCTCGATAGCTAAAGCCAGATCGGTAGCGATCCTTTATTTTTAGTATCGGCTGGATTGATTTGATTGTACTAAAAGCACCTCAGGATCGCTAGCATTTGCAGCAAATTTACTGCGTGGAATATGAGCGCTTATCCACAATTAAAATCATTCTCATCTTCCATTTGTGGATAGCTTTTTACGTTGACTTTGATCCTTTTAACCGTTAGAATTCGCGCTCTAAATTTTTAGGTAACTCGAATACGGAAGTAACGTCATGAAAAGAACATTTCAACCAAGCGTATTGAAGCGCAAGCGCACTCACGGTTTCCGTGCTCGTATGGCAACGAAAAACGGTCGTCAAGTGTTGGCTCGCCGTCGTGCCAAAGGCCGTAAAGTTCTGTCTGCATAATATTGAAGCAGAATTACGCTTACGGGCGGGAGTTAAGACTATTAACTCCCGCGCACTTTCAAAAAGTCTTCGACAATCCCCCGGTGAAAGCTGTTACGGCTGAACTCACCATGCTTGCTACCCCTAATAATCTCGATTTTCCTCGTATTGGCGTAACGCTTTCAAAAAAGCGAGCCAAGCGCGCTGTTGATCGAAATCGAATAAAACGCAAGATTCGCGAGAGTTTTCGTCTAAAACAGCATAAAATACCGGCATTCGATATTATCGTGATTGGAAAAAACGGTGTTGTTGATCTTTCTCAGGAAGAGTTACAGCAGCGTTTGGATTACTTATGGCGAACCTTAAGCAAGCGTTGCGCGCAATACCTATCGGCTTCATCCGACTCTACCAGCTAATTATTAGTCCGCTGATAGGGCCGCGTTGTCGATTTACGCCAACCTGTTCACAATACGCCATCGAAGCAATCCAAAAGCATGGTATCATTCGAGGCTTCTGGCTTGCCAGTAAGCGTATTCTCAAATGTCACCCAGGGCATCCAGGTGGCTTCGACCCGGTTCCAGGTACTGAACCTTGTGAAACGGAAACAACGAATCAAAGTAAAACAGAGACGAAGGACTTATGAATTCGCCACGTTCTATCTTGTTTATCGCTTTCTTGGTAGTGAGCTTTTTCCTCTACCAAAATTGGCTCATTGATACTGCACCGGGTACACAAAAAGCGGCGCAAACCCAACAAACTCAATCGACTGATTCCGGTGTGCCTGAAGCACGCATGGCTCCAGCTGCTACTGATAGCTCGGTTCCAGAATCTAGCGACAGTGGTTTGCCAGCTACAACCAACGCATCGAATAACCCGCGCGTTCAAGTAAAAACTGACGTACTTGATGTGGTTATTGACACCCACGGCGGTGATGTTGTTAACGCTCAGCTTCTTCAATTTGCCCGCACTCAAGACTCAGAAGAGCGGTTTGAATTGCTGCACGCAAATCCTAACCAACTCTACATTGCTCAATCAGGCCTTGTTGGTGCCGATGGAACAGACTCAGCGCAAGGCCGCCCAGTGTTCCACGTAGAACAAACTGATTATCAATTAACCGGTGATAAGCTTGAAGTACCTCTTCACTACACACTTGAAGATGGTAGCCAAATAACTAAAACCTTCATCTTCTCAAAAGGTTCTTACGCTGTAGACGTGGTTTATACCATTCGCAACGCAACCGGCAGCCATAAGCAAGTTCAGTTTTATGCTCAGCTTAAGCAAATCATGACCGAAGGCTCTGGCAACATGATGATGCCAACCTATAAAGGTGGCGCTTATTCATGGGATGAAGACCGTTACGAAAAATACGCGTTTGACGATATGCGTGACCAACGCTTAAGCCGTGAAACCCAAAAAGGTTGGGTGGCTATGCTTGAGCATTATTTCGTTTCAGCGTGGATTCCACGTGGCGAAGGCACGAAGCAGTTATTCTCTCGTATTGTTGGCGGTGACCAAGCGATTATGGGTGTACTTTACCCAACTGCGACTGTAGCACCAGGCGCCGAAGCACAACTCCGTTCAACGTTATTTGTTGGTCCAAAAGACCAAGATGCCATGGCATTGGTTGCTGAAGATTTAAACTTAACCGTTGATTACGGCTTCTTGTGGTGGCTTGCACAGCCAATCTTCAAATTGCTTCAGTTAGTACAGAGCGTACTCATTAACTGGGGTCTGTCGATTATCG
Organism: Idiomarina sp. 34-48-12; assembly: GCA_002279005.1. Classification (GTDB taxonomy): domain Bacteria; phylum Pseudomonadota; class Gammaproteobacteria; order Enterobacterales; family Alteromonadaceae; genus Pseudidiomarina. Next base: position 8,387 of record NCJS01000040.1, read on the forward strand.
CCATCACCATCATCATTAAAGCGTTGCTCTATCCGTTGACCAAAGCACAGTACGTGTCGATGGCGAAAATGCGGATGATTCAACCGAAGATGCAAGCACTGCGCGAACGCTATGGCGACGATCGTCAGAAAATGTCTCAAGCCATGATGAAAATGTACAAAGAAGAGAAAGTAAACCCACTGGGCGGTTGTTTACCGATGCTTCTTCAGTTGCCTATTTTCTTGGCCTTGTACTGGGTACTTTTAGAAAGCGTCGAGCTTCGTCATGCACCGTTATTCCTGTGGATTAACGATTTGTCAGCGAAAGACCCGTACTACATCTTGCCTATTTTGATGGGTGCATCGATGTTCATTATGCAGAAGTTACAACCAACTCCTGCTACCGACCCGATGCAACAAAAGCTACTGCAATATATGCCAGTTATCTTTACCGTATTCTTCCTGTGGTTCCCTGCAGGTCTTGTACTTTATTGGTTGAGCAGTAACTTGATCACCATTGGTCAGATGCAGTGGATCTATCGTGGCCTTGAAAAGAAAGGCATGATGGAACGTCGCAAGAAGAAATAAGCAATGGAATTTGAGCTAACGAACGACACCATTGTCGCACAAGCCACGCCTCCCGGGCGTGGTGGTGTTGGCATCGTCCGAGTTAGCGGTCCGGCGGCACGCAGTGTCGCCGAGCGCATGCTAGGTTACTGTCCAGCACCGCGCAAAGCTGAATACCTGCCATTTAAAGACTTACAAGGTGCAGTGCTCGACGAGGGCATTGCACTCTTTTTCCAAGGTCCAAATTCATTTACTGGTGAAGATGTACTTGAACTACAAGGTCACGGTGGCCCTGTACTCATCGACATGATCATCAAAGCAATTCTGGACTTCCCTGATGTACGCCCTGCTCGCCCTGGCGAATTCAGTGAGCGCGCGTTCCTCAACGATAAGCTTGATTTAACGCAAGCAGAAGCCATTGCTGATCTCATCGATACAACCTCAGAACAGGCTGCTAAAGCTGCCTTACAGAGCCTACAAGGCGGTTTCTCGTACGAGATAGATCAACTTGTCGACCAAGTCATTCATTTGCGTATGTACGTTGAAGCGGCAATTGACTTCCCAGATGAAGAAATTGATTTTCTCAGCGACGGCAAGGTATCCGCCGACCTTGAAAGTATCATTGACCGCTTACAGCAGGTGATGGTTCAAGCCAAACAAGGCACGTTGTTGCGCGAAGGCATGAAAGTTGTGATTGCTGGTCGCCCAAATGCCGGTAAATCGTCACTATTGAACGCTCTCGCTGGTCGAGAATCTGCCATCGTTACCGCCATTGCGGGTACAACCCGTGACGTGTTGCGTGAACATATTCAAATTGATGGTATGCCATTGCATATTATTGATACGGCTGGATTACGAGAAAGCCCAGATGAAGTCGAACGCATTGGCATTCAACGCGCATGGGATGAAATTCGTGGTGCTGACCGCGTATTATTTATGGTTGATGCCACTGAAACCAACGCAGTGCATCCAGCGGATATCTGGCCTGAATTCTTTGAACAGTTACCTGACGATTTACCATTCACGGTGATTCGAAACAAAGTCGATTTAAACGAAGAACCAGTCACCATTGAAGACATTGGCGGCATTCCGGTCTTACATTTAAGCGCCAAAACCGGTCGTGGCATTGACCTTCTACGCGAGCATTTAAAACATTGCGTTGGCTACACCGCCACCAGTGAAGGCAGCTTTATGGCGCGTCGCCGTCATCTTGATGCCCTCGAGCGCGCTAGCGAGCACCTAATGATTGGCCAAGAGCAACTTGAAATGAATTTGGCTGGCGAATTACTCGCCGAAGAACTTCGCCTCACCCAGCAGCACCTCAATGAAATTACCGGTGAGTTCACCTCTGATGACTTACTTGGCAAAATCTTTAGTAGTTTCTGTATCGGTAAGTAACCGTACCCTATATACCAATAAAACCAAAAGTGAGAACAACCATGGGTTTAATTATTAAACTAGTTCTAGGGATTGCGATTGGCACCCTCATCGGGCTCTATACGCCTGACTGGGTTACTCAGCTGCTTCTAACGTTCAAAGAGCTATTCGGTCAATTGTTATTCTTTACCATTCCGTTATTAATTCTGTTCTTTATCACCAGTGGTATCGCCGGTTTGCCACAAAACTCTGGCAAACTTCTTGGCCGCACTTTGGGTATCGCGTACCTTTCAACCATTGTGGCGGGTACCGTTGCATATTTTGTCGCGAGTTTTGTCGTACCGATGTTAACCACCGCTGCTAAAACCGCTCAGACAGCTGATGCTAAGGTTTTAGAGCCATTCATCACCCTCGACATGCCGCCCGTATTTGGCATCATGACAGCGCTTGTTTTAGCGTTTATTTTCGGGTTAGGTATTACCGCGACTCGCGCAGAACAGCTCAAACAGATCTCAGACCAAGGCCGTGACATTATTGAGTTACTTCTCGGTAAGGTCATCATTCCACTATTGCCGTTCTACATTGCTGGCGTATTTGCTGAAATGGCTGCCGCAGGCACCGTATTTGGGACGCTTAAAACATTCGGCATCGTCTTGTTACTCGCGGTAGCATTGCATTGGGTGTATATCATCAGCATGTTTACGGTGGCTGGACTTAAAGTCGGTATCAGCCCTGTGACCCTCATCAAGAACATGTTGCCAGCTTACTTTACGGCATTAGGCACCATGTCGAGCGCTGCAACCATTCCAGTGACTTTACGCAGCGCCAAAGCAAATAAAGTAAATGACGATGTCGCTAACTTTGCAATTCCATTATGTGCAACCACGCATTTAGCCGGCTCGACCATTACGATTGTCAGCTGCACCATCGCAGTGATGTATTTGCACAGTGCTTTAGCGATTCCATCATTCTTAACCATCCTGCCATTTATTTTCATGTTGGGTGTGGTGATGTTGGCGGCGCCAGGTGTACCTGGTGGCGCAGTGATGTCTGCGGTCGGTTTGCTGGGTTCAATGCTCGGCTTCGGTGAAACCGCCATTGCGTTAATGATTGCGCTGTATATGGCACAAGACAGCTTTGGTACGGCGTGTAACGTAACCGGTGATGGTGCAATTGCGCTACTAGTTGATCAAGCGTCGAAAGCCGACTAACGCTTCTTTAAAGTTCTTTGTACGAACCATCAAAAAAGCCGCTGATGTATTGAAGTGACCCCATAAAGTTGGACTCATTTCTAAGCGGCTACCAAGGCCTGATTTCGATATTCAATCGGAGTCAGGCCTTTTAGTTTTAGCTTAATACGTTTGGTGTTGTAATAATCAATGTACTCTTTAATCTTTTCAATGAGCTCATCAGCACTTTTGAACACTTCGTTATGATACATCTCGGTTTTGAGTATCCCGAAGAAGCTTTCCGCTACAGCATTATCCAAGCAATTTCCTTTCCTCGACATACTTTGCTGCAAACCTACTTCGCGTATATGGTTTTGGTAATGTTTGTTCTGATATTGCCAGCCTTGATCAGAGTGAACGATGGGCTTCTCGTGATGACTGAGCTTCGCTGTCGCCTTCTTCAGCATGTCAGTTACGAGCGGTAATGCCACTGACTTACGCACCTCATAACTCACCACTTCTTGATTAAACAAGTCTATTATCGGTGATAAATACACTTTCTGTTCGCCTACTTTGAACTCGGTGACATCAGTTACCCATTTCTCATTTGGTTTATCAGCCGTGAACTTTCTTTGTACTAGATCAGGCGCGATTCGACCGACTTCACCCTTATAAGAACGATACCGTTTTGGCCTTACTTTTGACTTCAACCCAAGCTCACACATGAGACGTTGAATACGCTTATGGTTCACCAGTAATCCTGATAGGCGCAATGTGCGTGTGATTCTTCGATACCCATAACGTCCTTTGTGGGCATGGTATACCTCTTGGATTTGTGTTTTTAGAGATTCATCAGGGCAAGGCCGCTGCATCAATTCGCAATGGTAGTAATAAACGCTTTTAGCTAAACCGGTCGCTTTCAGTAAATGCGGTAAGCTAAATTTCGCCTTGAGCTCAGTGACCACTAGGGTTTTTTCTTTGCTAGTTTCTTTTTTGCTTGAGCCAAGGCTTCGAACTTTTTTAAAACGGCGTTCTCCGCACGCAAGTACTCTAGCTCATCGCGGAGCTCTTTCTCTGTCATCTGCTCTGATGGCTTTGGTTCAGAGGGGGGCTGTTTCATTCGGGGACGGCCTTTCTTTTTAGGTTTCAGTCTGGAGATACCTTCATAAGCATAAAGCTTTTGCCACTGAAATAATATGCCTGAAGTTGATAAGTCAAAGTAAGCACTCGTGTGGTTAAGTGACCACCCTTGCTCATGCATAGTAGTGAGTACTTTAAGTTTAAACTGACAGCTGTAGGGATACTCTGAGTGCCGAAAGCTATCTAAACCATGAATGCGATATACCGATGCCCAGTACTTAACGAGTGATCTGGCAATATTGTATTCTCTGCTCAGATAAGTTGAGCTCTCTTGCAACGCTCTCTTTGCCACTTCAAGCTTGAAAACTCTTTGATGTTTGGACATAAAAAGACCCCCAGTAATTGGATGTCCAACTATTGGGGGTCACTTCAA
>NCJS01000148.1 GCA_002279005.1 Idiomarina sp. 34-48-12
TTTGTGCTGGAACTCTCGAGCTTTCAGCTTGAGCTGATGCACGATTTGCATTTACGCGGCGGCACCATTTTGAACATTAGTGACGACCATATGGACCGTTACAGCGATTTGCGTGATTACAGCAATGCCAAACATCGCATCTACAATCGCGTCGACGTTGCTATCTGGAACCGGGAGCAGGAAATGACGGCGCCTTCGTTAGTGCCGCTCAATGCCCAACTTACATTTGGTTTGTCACCAAGCAGTGAACACGGCCCCGATCAATTCGGACTGACCCAAGACGATGGTGAGTTTGCCATAAGCTTTGCTGGCGAGCCGTTATTGAAAGCCAGCGAGCTGCAGTTAACGGGTGTGCACAATTTATTAAATGTGCAAGCCGCGTTGGCGTTGGTTTATGCCTACGGGGTCGACCCACATGAAGTACTCGATGCTGCGCGTAACTTTAAAGGTTTACCGCATCGCTGCGAACTCGTTGGTGAATATCAACAAGTGCAATGGGTCAATGACTCTAAGGCCACCAACATTGGTGCCGCTGAAGCTGCTATCTTTGGCACGCGCCAGTTGGTTAACGGCAAGCTAATCTTGATTGCTGGCGGGGACGGCAAGGGCGCAGATTTTGCCCACTTCCGAGCCGCCCTGAAACAGGTTGATGTGGTCATTGTGCTGGGCAAAGACGGTGAGCGTATTGCCAATCAAGTAGAACATGCCGTGCGCGTTAAAACCATAGAAGAAGCAGTGGCAACAGCTGCAGAACTAGCAACGCCGAACAGTATGGTGCTGTTGTCACCAGCCTGTGCCAGTTTAGATATGTTTAAGAATTACGAACAGCGTGGCGAACGATTCCGCGCTGCAGTGGAGGCCCATTATGGTCGCAAGAGCGCATAAAGCGCGTACCTCGCATAGCACAGAGCAACAGCTGGAACTTGGTATCCAGCCGTCGCTTGATGCTTTGAGCGTATCGCCGTGGTTGCGCTGGCGCGATTGGTGGGTCGGTAAAGACAGCACCTTATTGTATGACCGCATGTTGCTGTGGTTAACACTTGCATTAATTGCGATTGGCTTAGTGATGGTGACCTCGGCTTCGTTTCCTGTTGCTGAACGTCTCACCGGCAATCCGTTCCACTTTATGATCCGTCATGGTTTTTATGTGGCACTGGGTATTGCACTACTGATCACGGTTATTCAGATACCAATTCAATGGTGGTCGGCAGGCAGTGGCGTGCTGCTGCTTATTTCGATGGGAATGTTGGTGATGGTTCTGGCAATTGGGCACGAAGTGAATGGTGCCAAGCGCTGGATCAAGGTAGGACCGCTCACTCTACAAGTAGCCGAAGTCGCCAAGTTGTTCTTTGTTATCTATATGTCGAGCTATTTGACCCGTCGTGTGGGCGAGGTACAAGAAAACTTGAAAGGCTTCTTGAAACCATTAGTTGTGTTGTTCTGTTTCGCAGGGCTTCTGTTGCTTCAACCTGACTTCGGCTCGCTAGTTGTTATGTCATGCATTGCCGTTGGCATGCTGTTTCTTGCTGGCGCTCGATTATGGCAATTCTTTGGCGTGATGATCGCCTTTGCCTTAGCCATTGTGTTGTTGATTGTGAAAGAACCGTACCGGATGCGTCGGGTTATCTCGTTCCTAGACCCGTGGGAAGACCCCTTCGGTAGTGGTTATCAGCTCACGCAGTCGTTAATGGCATTTGGTCGTGGTGATTGGTTTGGTCAAGGCCTCGGTAACAGTATTCAGAAGTTGCAGTATCTACCTGAAGCGCACACTGACTTTATTATGGCGGTGGTAGGCGAAGAACTTGGTTTCTTCGGTATTGTGCTCATTTTGGTGCTGTCGTTTGCCTTGGTGATTCGCACCATGCAATTAGGGCGCAAAGCGCTTCATGCAGGGCATCAATACGGTGGTTTTGTGGCCTATGGCATTGGTATTTGGTTTGCCTTCCAAGCCATGGTCAATATTGGTGCCGCAGCGGGCATACTGCCAACCAAAGGCTTGACGTTACCGTTGATTAGTTACGGCGGTACCAGCTTGCTTATCAGCTGTGTCGCCATTGGCATTCTATTGCGGGTGGATTACGAGGTGCGTGTTAGCCAAATCAAAGTGGCTCCGCGTCGCCGCTCTGCAACTAAAGCCGGAGGTGCCGCATGAATCGTGTGATGATTGCAGCCGCAGGTACCGGCGGCCATGTTTTCCCAGCACTCGCGGTGGCAGAGCAGCTGCGCGGTTATGGCTGGGAGGTTGTCTGGTTAGGTACAACCGAACAGCGCTTAGAAAGTAAAGTGGTGCCAGAGGCAGGCTTCAAGCTTGAGCAGATCACCATGCAAGGTGTTCGCGGTCATGGTTTGGTTCGGAAATTGGGTACGCCTTGGCGATTATTTAAGGCATTCCGTCAATGTCGCCGCTTGCTTAAAGCGCATCAGTCGCAATTGCTTTTATCGTTTGGCGGCTATGTGTGCGGGCCAGCAGGACTTGCGGCGCGGTCGCTTGGTGTTCCGCTATTGGTGCATGAGCAAAATGCGGTTGCCGGGCTGACTAACAAAGTACTCGCGCGTATTGCGCAGCACGTGATGGTGGGGTTTGCTGCCGCTAAGGCCCAGTTGCCAGAAGCCGAAGTGGTTGGTAACCCGTTACGTGCAGATTGGTTAAAGCCTACAGAGGTTAAAGAGTCTAGCGAGAGTGTGCGCTTACTTATTGTTGGCGGTAGCTTAGGTGCTCAAGCACTGAATGAAGCGGTTCCAGCAGCCGTTTCACAGTTAGACGCTGAACTTCAGCAGAAACTGAGCGTCCACCATCAGTGTGGTGTCGGTCGCAGTGCTGACGTGAAGCAAGCCTATGCTGTAGCGAACGTTGTTTCACTAGAAGTTGAAGATTTTATTAACGACATGCACAGCGCATACAGCAACGCCGATATTGTAATTTGTCGTGCTGGCGCCTTAACCGTTGCCGAGCTGGCTGTTGTCGGCACACCAGCGATTTTTGTGCCGTTACCGCATGCCGTGGATGATCACCAAACGGCGAACGCCAATGAGCTCGTACGAGCGGGTGCGGCGCGGTTGTTACCGCACGGGCAGCTAAAAGAAGTAGCGCCTTTGGTACAACTGTTAACTGAATTAGTGCGCGACCGTGAAGGGCGCGAAGTAATGCGAAAAAATGCAGCGCAAGCTGCTTATCCCAATGCAACAGAGGCAGTGGTTAGCCAATGTGAGCGTTGGGCAAATCCAGAACAAATAAACGTAGGCAAAGAGCAATGAAGCAAGAGAAGTTAGCCCCATTTACAGTGGTCAGTGTGCCGGAAATGCGCCGCGTGCGTCGCATTCATTTTGTCGGCATCGGTGGCGCCGGTATGGGCGGTATTGCTGAAGTATTGCTGAATCAAGGCTATACCATTGCCGGCTCAGACATCGCTGAAAATGCGAATACGCAACGATTACGTAATTTCGGTGCCGAGATCTTCATTGGCCATGCAGCTGAAAATATTCAAGGCGCCGATGTGAT
>NCJS01000149.1 GCA_002279005.1 Idiomarina sp. 34-48-12
GGTTCTCAAGTACTTTTTCGTAAACTCGTGTCAGCGTTTCTAAATCGTCCTCACTGACACATTCGTTTACTTTATGAATGGTGGCATTCACTGGGCCTAGTTCGATGACCTGGGCTCCGGTTGGTGCAATAAAGCGCCCATCTGAGGTGCCGCCAGCAGTCGATAGCTCAGGAAGTCGGCCGGTATATTCCGCGATTGCCTTCACCGTCGCATCAACCAACTCACCGGAATCGGTTAAAAACGGCTCGCCATTGAGTTTCCAGGTTAAGGAATAGTCTAAATTGTGGCGCTCGACAATGTCGATGACGCCTAGCTTCAGCTGCTCAGCCGTGGACTCAGTGCTAAAACGGAAGTTAAATTGCACATGCATTTCGCCGGGAATCACGTTGCCGGCGCCAGTTCCCGCCTGAATATTTGAAATTTGGAAACTGGTTGGTGGAAATGAATCGTTCCCGTCATCCCATTGCGATTGCGCAAGTTCCGCAAGGGCAGGCGAGGCTAAATGAATCGGGTTCTCGGCTAAATGGGGGTAGGCAACGTGGCCCTGAATGCCGAATACTGTCAAATCGCCAGACAGGCTGCCGCGGCGGCCATTCTTGACTACATCGCCGAGCTCGGCGGTACTCGAAGGCTCTCCCACCAGACACCAAGTAATTTTCTCATCACGTGCTTCAAGCGTTTCGACTACTTTTGGCGTACCGTTGATAAACGGGCCTTCTTCATCACTGGTAATCAAAAACGCAATACTGCCTTTATGATTCGGGTGATTTGCAACAAACCGTTCAGTCGCTACCACCATTGCTGCCAAACTACCTTTCATGTCAGCGGCGCCGCGGCCGTAGATATAGCCGTCTTTTCGGGTGGCTGAAAACGGTGGGTAAACCCAAGCATGTTCGGCACCTGCAGGAACCACGTCGGTATGCCCAGCAAAACAAAACACTGGGCCATCGGTTCCCCGACGAGCCCATAGATTGGTCGTATCTTCAAATACCATGGTTTCTAACGTGAAACCGATTTGCGCCAAACGTTGACCAATGAGTTCTTGGCAGCCTTCATCTTTTGGCGTAACTGATGGGCGTTTGATGAGTTCGCAGGTGAGAGCAACTGTATCCACTAGCGTTGCTCCAATAACGACTGCCATTGTTTGTCATGAAAGCCCGCAGATAACGCACCATGACAATCCAACAATGGCCGTTTCATGAGCGTTGGATACTCTTGCAATAAGCGCACCGCATCTTCGTTGGTCGCTATTTGCTGTTGCTCTGCACTGAGTTGACGCCATGCCGTACTACGTTTGTTAATGACGGTATCGCCACCAAGTTGCTCAAGCCAAAGCGCGATAGTACTTGCTGGAACTGGCTCAGCGCGCACATCATGAAAATGAAACGTAACCTGTTGTTGTTCTAACCATTTGCGCGCTTTACGAACCGTATCGCAATTAGGAATGCCGTAAACTGTAATAGTCATGAGTCGATTTTCTCTTGCTTATAAAACATCTGTAGCAGCATTGTGACAAAGCCGCTGTGAATTCTCCACAATTTATGTGGATAACTCTGTGAGTTAGCTGCATTGAAGTGTGTAAGAGTATGAAATGTAATAATATTTTATAATGATTGATTTCCGTACAGTTGGGTAGAAAAACCGTTATTCGTTATTCGATCGCTGCGCTGTTCGTCCGCTTCGCTGTTCGAAGAAAAGAAGCTGGATATTAGCTATTGGATATTAGATATTAGAAATGAAGCTTCGAACAGCGAAGCGCACGAACAACGAACAGCGAAGCGGACGAATAACGCCTTTATGAACTTATTTAAATTAATGAAAGACGGACAACATTACGCCAGCATTTGGCCGCGGCATGCCGTGGTAGCCGCAATGACCGAGAGCCGAGTGGTGCCCGCAGTGAAATTCGCGGCACGATGGATGCCAGCTCTGGCAGTCATTAATCTTGCGGTGCAATGGCAGTGGCAAGGGCAAATGTTGGTGCCACAGGCGTTGGTCACTTCGTTATTTTTGTTGTCGTTGCCGTTTCAAGGGTGGTATTGGCTGGGGCGCAGGGCAAACACCAAGTTAGATCCTCGTTTGAAGCACTGGTATGGCGATTTGGCAAAAAAATTGAAGGTGCAACCGCAGGCGCAGCCGACCTATATGCATTTAGCGAAGATATTAAGAAAAGCGTTACAGGAATTACCGCCAGACGAACATTAGTCTGGCGGCATTATCATTTAAATCGAGAACGAACTCCAAATTGGCGCATGATCAGATGGTTTCTCAATGCCACGTAATTCATAGTCAATACCGGTATCCTGACAAACCGCTGCTAGCTTATGGGTGGCCAAGATAAGATCGATACGCAGTCCGCGATTATCATCGAAACCGCGAGACCGATAATCGAACCAGCTATATTGATCTGTCACATCGGGGTGTTGTTGACGATAGGTGTCAATTAATCCCCAATCGAGTAGGGTATTCAGCCATACGCGCTCTTCTGGTAGGAAGCTACATTTGCCGGTACGTAACCAACGTTTCGCATTATCATCACCAATACCAATATCACAGTCTTGGTGTGAAATGTTCATATCGCCCATCACTACAACTGACTGTTCACTATCGAGCTCGTTATTTAAGTATTCCATTAAATCAGCATAGAATTTTTCTTTCGCTGGGAATTTGAGTGGGTGATCGCGGCTTTCACCCTGCGGAAAATATCCGTTTAATACGCGAACACGCTCACCGCTATCAGTAACGTAGTCACCCATAATCATGCGACGCTGCGCTTCCTCGCCATCGTTTGGAAAACCAAACATTGGATTTTCTAACGGCTTTTTACTTAATAATGCCACACCATAATGGCCTTTTTGACCATGATAAATGACGTGGTAGCCCATTGCTTCAACATCTGCGAGTGGAAACTGTTCGTCGTGAACCTTGGTTTCTTGCAATCCAATCACATCAGGTTGATGTTTCTGAATGAGCGCTTCAAGCTGATGTAAGCGAGCGCGAATACCATTAATGTTGAATGAAATGACTTTCATTTTTTCTCTCTTGAATGCGTTTAAGTCAATAGTAACAAAGGAAATTCGGTAAGTGAGGCAAGCATATCAGATTGCCACAATCGAGGCGACAATAGCTGTTTATAGCGTGCTTTTTCGATATACTCAGACCATATAACACGTTGTACGAGCAAGGAATACGAAGAACATGACCACCGATTGGTTGACCATTAAGGCGGGGCGCGACGCTTGGCTGCATATTCAGGATAACGGCCTTAGCGCAGATGATATTGGTTTATTGTTAGGCGCTTCCGGTGGTCCTAAGTGGTTTGTTTTGCAGGGTATTGATCGTTATTTGTTCGGTGAATTTTTTGAGCAACGCACCAAACCGCTAGATATGCTGGGTACTTCAGCTGGAGCGTGGCGTTTTGCCAGCCTTGGCCAAGCGGATCCGGTTGCGGCAAGTGATTTATTTTGTCAGTTGTATCGTCAACAAAG
>NCJS01000007.1 GCA_002279005.1 Idiomarina sp. 34-48-12
CAACGCTCTCTTTGCCACTTCAAGCTTGAAAACTCTTTGATGTTTGGACATAAAAAGACCCCCAGTAATTGGATGTCCAACTATTGGGGGTCACTTCAAGCCTCAACGAACCCTTGGAACAGGGTTCCTGCACCGTTCATACCCGGTAAAGATTCGGTTGGCGCACCTGATGCTTGTGTTTCAACATATAAGTTACCGCCACGCGCTTCGAGGCCAGCATCATTCATAAACATGGCAAGCGTAATTTGCCCTACTTGCATGTTCTGCGTGTTGCCCGGTTGAGTCACCGTCACAATACCGTCTTGCCCAATCGTCACGCTCATTGCGTTTGCTGGCAGGAAAATGGCCGGCTCTAAAGGGAAGCCGTTGGCGGTCACCATTTGGCCATCTTGATTCACCTGAAAACTACCGTCGCGGGTATAAGCAACAGAACCATCTGGCATCAAGACTTGGAAATAGCCTTTGCCGCTAATCGCTAAATCACGCGAGTTCTCAGTGTTGTTTAAACTACCTTGCGTGTGTAATCGCTCGGTCGCTACAGCGCGCACACCGGTACCTACTTGCAAACCAGACGGTAGGCTGTCTTGGGCATTGTTCATGGCACCTGGCTGACGCATGTTTTGGTACAACAAGTCTTCAAAAACTGCGCGAGAACGTTTGAAGCCTGAGGTGTTCACGTTTGCCAAGTTATTGGTAATCACATCCAGCTGTTGCTGCTGTGCCGTTAAACCTGTTTTGGCTGTCCATAACGCTTTAATCATAATTTATCTCCACTAAACCGGTGGTTAGCCTCTCACTGAGAGCAAACTATTGGCTTGTTGCGCCGATTCATCGGCGGTTGAAATCACACTCATGTTGAGATCATAGCGACGCTGTGTATCAATCATTGCCACCATGGCTTCAATGGTGTTCACGTTGCTACCCTCGAGTGCGCCAGAAACCAACTGCGCATTTTCATCACGCTGCAATGCCGCACCAGCCGGTGTACGGAACCAGCCATCATCGCTGCGCTGAAGCTGATTTGGCTGATCTACACGTACCAATTTGATTCTATCTAACGGCACTAACTCATTGGCGTTACCGCCCATACCAATGCCACTAATTGTGCCGTCATTACCGATAGAAACTTGGGTGCCGAGCGGCAACAAGATTGGTCCGCCATCACCTAATACCGGCATACCGTTCACCATTAGTTGGCCATTCGCATCAACCTGCAAATCACCACGTTTGGTATAAGCCTCACCTTGAGGTGTTTGCACCGCTAACCAATTGGCTTGATCTAATGCCACATCTAAATCACGTTCTGTTGTCTGAATAGCGCCCGCTGAGGTATCGAACAAGCCGGTGGTGGTCACTGCTGCCACTCGCGTGTCTAATACGCCAGCACCATTTACCGGTACCGCTCGAGCAGCAGCAAGCTGCGCCCGAAAACCGGTCGTTGATGCATTACTCAAGTTATTGGTCACCACTGACTGCTCATCGAGAGTCTGGCGAGCCCCATTCATGGCCGTGTATAAAATGGCATCCATCGCTAAGCCTCTTTAATTCGCTACTTGAATTAGCTTTGTATTACTTCAACTGCATGGTGGTTTGTAACGCTTCATCTTGAGCTTTAATGCTCTGCGCGTTGGCTTGATAGTTTCGCTGAGCAATAATCATCGATACCAACTCTTGCGTTAAATCCACATTTGATGCTTCAACAGCGCCGGCCATAATCGAGCCAAACTGACCTTCGCCTGGAACAGAAAGAATTGGAACACCTGAGCCTTTGGTCTCAATCCACGCATTACCGCCGATTGATTTTAAGCTCTCAAGGCTTTGGAAGTTCGCCAAGGCAATCGTACCCAAAACAACTTGCTGCTCATTGGAATATGTACCAACAAGGTCACCATTTTCAGAAACCGCAACCTGCATCAAGGTGCCCGACATGTAGCCGTTTTGCTCCATTGAGGTTAATTCGAACTCGTTTGCAAATTGAGTTGTTCCGGTAACATCCATAGCAATCGACATATCTGCCGCGCCTTCACCAGGGACAAACGTGAACCCATCCATACCCGTTGTACCCGTCAACAAACCATTTGTGTCGAAGGTAAGCTGGCCAACTTCAGGTGCAACCTCGGTGCCGCGAGACATCCGCACTTCCCATTGGTTGTCGGCGGTTTTTGAAAAGTACATCATGCTTGGATGCGCATTACCCAGCGAGTCATACAACGTGACTGAGTTCGCGTACGAGTAGCTATCTGGGTTGGTGGTATCAAATGGCACTGTTGCGCGGTCAATAAGGTTTGTACCGGTATCTAAGTTAAAAACGCCATTGAGTTCTGTCGACGGCCGTGCCGCAATACCACCTGGTGGTACACGTAAAACTTCTGGTTGACCGCCAAATCCAGCATCTGCCGGATAACCAGTAAGCTGTGCACCTTGCGCATTCACGATATAGCCACTTTTATCAATGCTTAATTGACCGTTACGCGAGTACTGCACCTGACCTTGCTGTTCAAAACGGAAGAAGCCTTTGCCGCTAATCGCTAAATCCATACTGCGGTTGGTGGTTTCGATGTTACCTTCGCTGAAATCTTGAAAGACACCAGCAACACGCGTACCCAAACCAACTTGTGCGTTGGCGTAAATATCTGAGAACTGCGCGCGAGCACTCTTAAAACCAACAACTTGTGAGTTCGCAATGTTGTTACTAACTACATCGAGATTGGTTGCTGCTGCGCGTAAACCTGATAATGCTTGTGAAAAACCCATGATCGAGCTCCTTAAATAATTTGCCGAATGTCTTCAAGACGAACGGGTTCTAAAATACCGCCTAAATCTAATCGCGGACCTGCTTCAGTCATACTTACCGCGATAACCTGTGCATAGTTGAAGCGCTCAGAAGTGACCGGCTGGTCACCATTGGTTGCTTCAACGGTAAAGTTGTATGAACCGGCAGGTGCTGCTGTGCCATCATCCATTTTGCCGTCCCATGAGAATGACTGTGGTCCCGAGCCTACTTCGCCCATATCCATGCGACGCACCAGCATGCCACTGGCGTTATAAATATTAATTTTGACGCTCTCCGCTGGCACGCTCAGTTCAATACCAAATGGCGTGGCGCTACCATCGGCCTCATTGCCAACCAAAATGCGATCACCTGGAACCAACACCGCGCGCCCGATCAACGCCGACGCTTGCATGGTTTTCGCTGCTTCCATCTGCCCGTTAATGGTTTGCATGGTGTCGTTTAGTGATTCAATGCCACTCACGGTATTAATTTGTGCTAACTGCGAGGTCATTTCGTTATTTTCCATTGGGTTCAATGGATCTTGGTTACGCAACTGGGTAACCAACAACGTCATAAAGTTGTCACGCATTTCTTGGCTATTCGATGCCACTTGCGAGCTATTGGCGGTTTGATTTACGCGATTCAATACGCTTGCATCAATCGTGCTCATTGTTTACTCCTTAGCCCTTACCGATGGTTAGTGTGCGCATCAGCAAGTCTTTACTGGTGTTCATCACTTCTACGTTGGCTTGATAAGACCGAGAGGCAGAAATCATATTGACCATTTCAGCAACAGGGTCGACATTCGGCATGGTTACATAGCCTTGCTCGTCGGCTAACGGATGCCCTGGTTGATACTCACGACGCGCGGGCGCTTCAGACTCAACCACTTCTTTCACTTTGACGCCGCCAATACCATTGGCTTGAAGCTGTTGCTCAAAAATCACTTGTTTGGCTTTGTATGGTTGTCCGTCTGGCCCTGCCACGCTATTAGCGTTCGCCATATTGCTTGCCGCCACATTCATTCGTTGTGATTGAGCAGTTAGCGCCGAACCTGAAATATCTAAAATTGAAAAGATCGCCATAATGTCGCTTCCTTATTGTTCTGGTTGCATGGCTTTACGCAGGCCACTAATGCGATCATCTAAAAACTGAATGTCTGCTTGGTAACGCAACGAGTTATCCAAGAACTGTGCGCGTTCCATATCCATATCGACTGTGTTGCCGTCTAAGCGGCTTTGCGCTGGTACACGGTATTGCATATCAACCGTGCTGGTACTCGTCGATAACGGAAGGTGTCCTGCGTGCGTCGTTGCCAATTTAACCGAGCCTTGCTGTTGCGCCGTTGCTCGCTTTAGCTCTTGTGAAAAATCAAAATCACGCGCTTTAAAATTCGGCGTATCGGCATTGGCAATATTGCCCGCCAAGGTTTCTTGTCGCTGCTGTCGCAACGCCAACGCCTGTTGTTGAAATTGCAACGCACTGGTTAACTTGTCGATCATCGTGCAGACCCTCCTGTTCACGTTGCAGAGTACTGCGACTTGTGTAAAGGCAAAGCAAAGAATAAGCGGTTTTTTTACCCCCAATTCTGACGATACCAATATGCAGAACTGTCTATAATTCGAGCTGTCATTTATTTAAGTGAGGGAGAGCGTTGGTGCGAATCAGATTCTGGTTACCTTTATCTGTGTGCCTATTGGCGTGGGCAACACCCTCATCAGCCGCATCAAATACTGGGCAAGCACCTTGGCATCAAGCTATTACTGCTCTCGTACAACAGCATCTACCAGCAACAACAACCAAGCATCATTTCGAGCTTATTACGCCAATCGCCGCATTAAGCTCTCTGGAAAACTGCGCGAACGTCGCTGCACGTTTCACCCGAGAACCGCAACGACTAGCTGGACGCACCATGGTTGAACTGCGTTGCAACGATGCGAATGGACAAAACCCGTTATTTGTTCAGATTGAAGTTGCGGTAATTGGAGAGTATTTAGTTGTTACGCGGGATCTTGCTGCCAATCATACGTTATCGCGCCAAGACATCGCGACTAAGCAAGGTGATTTAAGCCAATTGCCGCGGTATGCGTTACTAGCAACTCCAACAGAAATACGTCGTGTTGTTGGACAACAACTACGTCGCGCACTAACTCAGCACAGCGTGTTGCAGGAAAATCTACTAACGCGCCCTAATGTCGTTAACTATGGTGATGAATTGATTATTGAGGCGAGCGGGAAAGGCTTTCAAATAACGCGAACTGGTGAAGCCATGGATACTGGCTCAATTGGTGATATAATTCGTGTTCGTTTAAATAACAAACAATTATTGCGGGTTGAAATTACCGCAGCCGGCCGAGCAAGGCCTGCACAGTAACTGTTAAAACTGTGCAAATAAACTTAAAGAAATTGGCGCTAGTGCCGATAAGTTTACTAGCAACGCCAATAATAGCGAGGGATTTCCCGTGAAAATCAATGGTTATCAACCACCTAACAGCGTTACTCAATCAGACTCTAGTCGTTCACAAGCGGCTCAAAAAACTGATAAAGCAAACGCTGGTGATGCCAAACAAGCTGAAGTGGTTACCCACTTAAGCCAATTGCCACAAGATGCGTCACAAGACGTTAACATGGCACGTGTTGAAGAGCTGCGCGAAGCAATTCGCGACGGTAAACTAAACATGAATACTGACAATATTGCTGAAGCATTATTGAAAAGCCTAACGGACGGTATTTAAAGACTGATGAGTTTACGCCAGCATTTAACCGAACAAGTCGAGCGCTTAGAGCAACTGCAAGCATTGCTTGAACAGGAGCAGCGACTGCTCGGCGATGGTCAAATTGATGGCGAAAAACTGAAGTCACTCGCTGAACAAAAACAGGTTGTTCAGCAAAGTATTGAAGCGAGTGAAAGCAAACGCCGTTCCGCGCAGCAAAAACTCGGCTTTAGTGATGATGCCGCAGGCGCTCGTGACGCTGCAAAGCAGGCCGGTTGTATTGATGTTTGGCAACAGCTATTAGAACGCACACAACGACTAGCACAGTTGAATCTTCTCAATGGTGAGCTTATCCAACATCGCTTACACCACAATCAACAAATGCTGAATATTTTGCGTGATGCGGCTGGTTCTGGCAGCGCAGCCATGTACGGCGCCGATGGTAGCCAAGACACCACGCCTCAGCGCCTCAACTCGAAGGCTTAATTACTCTTCCGCGTTTCCCTTAGCAAATAAACCATCTAATATTGCAGCCAAACGCTGAGCACCTTGCTGCATGCGTTGCTCAAGAACAGGTTCCCATTGCGAGGTATAATCTTCGCCTAGCTCCTGACCTTCGCGATAATTCGAATAGATACGACGGGTAATGGCTGCCGATTCATTCGCCCACTTCAATGTTTGTTCGTCTGTAACTACCAGAGGCTGTTCTACCGCTAAGCCTTCAACAAGCTGTTTCGCTTTAGCAAGACTATCCTCACCACCGCGACGTAGCAACATGTCCGTATCCCACAAACGGTGTAAATTGGTTGGTTGATCAAAGTAGGTTAAACGCGCACGGTTACCACCTAAATCATCAGCAAAACTCACGTGCATCGGTTGATGCAAATCGCCGATAAAATGCGCTAGAAACGCGAGCGCCTGCCAATCTTCAGAATCATGTTTCAGCACATTATAGTGGTGTTGAATAGCGGTTAAGATGCAGCCACCTTGAACTGGGCAGTCATCTTCACGTACCTTGGCCGATGACCGTGGAAAATTCACGTAATGATGCGGTTTTGCCCAATCCCATTTTTTATCGCTTTTAATGTCATCAGCCCAGCTGCAGAGGCTACCAAAACTGTCGTAATCCGGATGTTGCGCTACCAAGGCATCGATACGTTGCTGGGTTTGTGGCTGCGCCAATTGATAAGCCGCCTCACAAAACGCACTGTGCCCATGTTCGCCATAAGCCACCGCTGGCGATGGCGCCGAAGCGATGATCATAGCGACTAATGCTGATCCTAAAAATTTGAAGTACGTCATAAGTCGTTTGCTTCCTTAATCTTCAAAACTAACTTGTAAGAGTTGTCCTTCAGCGCTATCAGTAAGCACCAAAATGCGGCCCGACGGCGCCACATAAACGGCACGTAAACGCGCATTAAGATCTTGCAGGTACTCACCTTCTAATTGCCATTGTTCGTCAACCAGACACAACCGTTGTAGTCGTTTACCCGCCAAATGCGTTACCAGCAAGTCGCCTTCATATAACGCCAGTCCCGCAGGCGCCAGTGATGGCGTCCATTGATACAATGGTGGTTTCACTCCGGGTAAATCACGAAATGGTGAAACCTTTGCGCCGGTGTAATCAATACCAAACGTAGCAATCGGCCAACCATAATTCCCGCCCTTTACAATTTTATTTAACTCATCACCACCCTTAGGCCCATGTTCGTGTTGCCAAATGGCATCGCGTGCAGCGTCGTAAATCAGTCCCTGTACATTGCGATGTCCGTAGCTGAAGATTTCTGGTGCTTTTGAATGGGTGAACGGATTATCTTCGGGCGCCTCTCCATCACGCGTAATACGTACTATTTTACCTAGATGGTTATCGATTTTTTGCGCTTGTTCGCGATACACAAAACCATCGCCTAACGCGATTAATAAGGTGCCATCTGCCAACCAAGTCATGCGGGCGCCATAGTGCGCCGCTCCCTCTTTTTTAGGCAGCGCCGTAAAAATATTTTGCGTATCTAAAAGGCTGTAAGGTGGCTGAAGACTGAGTTTCGCTCGCACCACACAGGTATTATTCGCGCTTTCAGTGCCACACGAATAACTCAGCACCAGCTCTCGAGAGGTTATAAAATCGGGGGCTAACAACACCTCGAACAAACCAGCTTGAGCTGTTGCGTAAAGATCTGGCAAGTCGAATTCAATGAAATGCTTATCGCCCGTTGCGCTAACAAACACCAGCTGTCCTGAGCGTTCAGTCACCAAAAATCCGCCCTCAGGTAATTCGGCAACAGACCAAGGGAAATTTAAGTTATCAGCCAAAATTTCTGTACGTGCCGTTCCCGCAAGAGCCGCAGACGTTGTCGATAAAACTAAGCATAAACTGATAATGAATTGTTTCATTGCGGCAACTCCTCGGCGAGTTCTTGTGGTTGTGGATGCCACAATCGATCAAAGATCCAACCGGCAAAAGCGCCTGTCGCACTCATTAGCAAAAATCCAAGTAGCGTTCGATTGGCAGCAATTAGCGTTGGCATTGGTGCCAAACTATCAACGACCATGAAAGCGCAAGCGAGACCAACACCACCGCCAACAACAAACCAGGCGCGTTCAAGCCTAGGCATGAAATGACTCAAAACACGCGCCACAATGAACGCAATCAATAATGTTGGGGTTAGAATGAGCGCAAAGACGGGCCCAAAATGAAGCAAATCATGAAGGATTGTCGCCATGCGCGTCGACATATCAATATCGACCGACAGGGCTGTTAGCTCAGCGAGATTAAATTGGGTTTGAATGACGGTGCCGACAAGAGCAGCCCCAATTACCGCACATAAAAAAGCGATAAACATGCGCACCATGGCATGCCTCCTGACTTAGAAGCGAACTTCCAGCCACTCGTCTTTTTGCCGGAAAGTTACGCTTTGAATGGGTCCAAGACCTTCAACATTAACCAAATTTTGCTGACTTGGCCAAATATCATGCAACGCTTTATGGCGAATCCGTAAGCCCTCTAGACCATCAACAATCGGTGTTTCCTGATAGATCCAAAAGTTATTGCCATCCACTTCATAACCAACTTCGCTTAATTCAAGCGTTTTGCCTTCTAACGTTTGTAAACCAAACCGCTCAAATACATAAGCGCTAAATTGCGCCTGTGTAAGCTTCAGTTGATGAATATCCGCTTTTTTATCAAATAACTGCTTTACGGCATGCTCCGCATCGTGCAGAAAAAACCGATGAATTACCTCGATGTTACCTGTACGCTCATTGAACAAAACCGTGGTGCTTGCAGTGTGGAGTTGATGAGCGCTGCTAGCGCTCATCAACCCGATTGCAATCACACTCAACAATGCTAAAAACAACTGACGCATTGTTGATTACTCCTTATCTTCCGACTTATTCTCTGACTTGTCTTCTTCTGACTTCAGCTTCGTTTTCGCATCTTGCATGATGTCACGCGAAACGTGGTCAGTCGAACGCTGCCACTTATATGCTTCAATGCGTGACTTCATAATGCGACGAGGATAGTAGTTATTTTCAATATCGACATCTGCGGTTTCCCAATTCGGATCAACAGCAAATTCTGTCACTTCTTTATCAGTAACAATTAATTTGCTAACCGATTTCGCATTACGACGCCAAATTTCAGCCGGAATATACATGTCTTCTTTGGTGCCATCGGCATAGGTCATTTGCAACAAGATAGGCATAACCAAGCCACCAACATTATTGAAGTCTAAAACATAGTAGTTTTTGTCTTCAGCAATGGCGCGATCAAATACACGACGCTCCCATGGCTCAAGTTTCTCTAAGAAGCTTTGATACGCATTGCGTTGCTTATTAGTGACCGTAAAGCGATCGTTCTCATCGTGAAAATCGCGGATATCTGGGTTCTTTTCAACCCAAGTCTTACGACCTTCCGCTTCATTACGCTGCACAAACAATGAGGTTGGCTTGTTCGCTTCTTCCTGGCGACGACGTTCCCAATCAATGTCTGGGTTTTCA
The DNA here is from genome assembly GCA_002279005.1 of Idiomarina sp. 34-48-12. GTDB lineage: Bacteria > Pseudomonadota > Gammaproteobacteria > Enterobacterales > Alteromonadaceae > Pseudidiomarina. The sequence goes on from NCJS01000007.1 coordinate 9,484, forward strand.
GTATCAAGTTGTAACTGATAGACACGATCTAAACTGATATCGACATGATCGGTTGAATAGAACCAGCCACGCCAGAACCAATCGAGATCAACGCCTGAAGCTTCTTCCATGGTACGGAAAAAGTCTGATGGCGTTGGCCGTTTAAATGCCCAGCGCTGTGCGTATTCTTTGAATGCAAAATCGAACAATTCACGACCCAAGATAACTTCGCGTAAAATATTCAACGCTGCAGCCGGCTTGGTGTAAGCATTTGGTCCCAAATTTAAAACGCTATCGGATTGCGTCATAATCGGCACTTGGTTGGTCGATTTCATGTAATCCACAATTGAACGCGGTTCGACACCCCAAGGCATTGTCGGATCCCACTCGCGCCCAGCAACACCGTCGAGGAAGCTATTTAAGCCCTCATCCATCCAAGTCCACTGGCGTTCATCAGAGTTAACCACCATTGGGAAGTAGATATGCCCAATTTCATGAATAACTACACCAATCAAGAAGCGTTTTTCTGACAAGCTGTACGTGCGGCTACCATCATCCTGTAAAATAGTCCGTGGCCCGTTAAACGTGATCATTGGATACTCCATACCACCTACAGGGCCATTGACCGACTGCGAGGTTGGGTACGGGTAATCAAATGAGAAACGAGAGTACACTTCCATGGTGTGAATGACTGACGCTGTTGAGTATTTCTCCCACAGCTCACCACCTTCTTTCGGGTAAAACGACATCGCCATAACTAATGGCTGCACGTCGCCACCTTGGTGATAACCTTGTGCATCCCAGATAAACTTACGCGACGACGCCCAAGCAAAATCGCGGACGTTTTCCGCTTCAAATTTCCAAACTTTGCGTTTTTCTGTGCCTTCTTTTTCGTTTTCTAGGGCTTCTTCTGGAGTAACCACAAATACCGGTTTATCCGCTTTCTTTGCTTCTTCTAGACGTTTCCGCTGCGTTGGCGTTAAAACCGCACGCTCGTTCTTCAATACGCCGGTAGAAGAAACAATATGATCAGCTGGCACATCAATCTCAACGCTGTAATCACCGAATTCCAAAGTAAACTCACCGCTACCTAAGAACTCTTTATTGGTCCATGCTTCGTAGTCGGTGAATGCAACAACGCGTGGGAACCACTGCGCAAGCAAGAAGATATCATTACCGCCTTCACGCGCATCATCGGCAAAATGTTCATAGCCTGAACGCGCACCCATAGCGTCTTCTTCAACAATATTGAAGCCAAAATCAATATCTAACGCGGTTTTTTGACCTGGTTTCAATGGTGTCGGCAAATCAACCCGCATATTGGTACCAACAATCACAAACTCTAGATCATCATTTCCATTGGCAACACGCTTAATATTGAAGCCAAGTTCATTGTCAGCCATAAATTGTTGACGACGTAATTGATTCAGCGAAATACGGGCTGGCTTATCAATGCCTCCCAAACTGACATCAGGCTTACTGTTAAAGGTAGATGTGCGCTCAGCCATTGAATCCGATCGAAAAATATTCTGATCTAAATGTACCCATATGTATTTCAGGGTGTACGGCGAGTTATTGTGATATTGAATAGTTTGCTGTGCGTCAATACGACGCTTTTCTTCATCAAGGCGAACTTTAATGTTGTAATCGGCTTGCTGCTGCCAGTAGTTTTCACCTGGCTCACCCGCAGCATTGCGGTATACGTTAGGCGTTGGTAAAACTTCGTCAAGCTGACGAAACTTATCAACGAAAGACCCTTTGGTTTGCGAAACAGCTGAGGCTTCAGCGATATTAAAGGATATTGATGCGACAATTCCTGTCGCTACCAAAATTAATGATTTCTTCATTGTTATTTCTCTTAAGTGGGCATTAAGTAGGCACGTATCAGCTTACTCTAACAACTTCACGCAATTAGCTCCATTACATTGACGGATAAAATCTGGGTGTTTGTCGCTTTCTTGCTCAGTTAACGTCTTGTCAGTACATTAAAAATAATGCAACAATCAATTTGTTAATCGTGTTGTTTAATCGAACAACAACAAAATTGAGGAATTTTTTCGTGAAAACAAGCGCCTATGTACTGCTATTCGTTGCTTGGATAGGTACATATTATGCTTCAAAAATAATGGCTTTCGCGGAATTTATCAGTCTCTGGTATATGCCTGCGGGTGTTTCTATTGGTGCCTTTTTAATCTTCGGCAAACGCGCTTTTTTTCCTATTTTTCTCGCCTTATTTTTCGTTTCATTTCGCTTCATAGAGCAGCTGGAGCAAGGCTTTGATCCTGCTCACCTAGCAACCGCTACACTTTTTGCGTTAGCGCATACAGTACCCTATGGTCTAGGAGGCTTAGCAGCGCGTCACTGGTTAAGTTACTTTATTCACCAAGGTTTGCCTCTGCGAATTATTGGATTACTCGTCATTTATGCACTTGCCGCGCTGTTTGCGGCAATTTCTGGGCTTTTAGTCTGGGAGTTTACGACCGAAACCAATGATCACATTCTAGCAGAAGGTTGGTTTGCATGGTGGCTTGGCGATTTAGTTGGTGTCATGGTTATTGCACCGTTAATGTGTCTTATCTTACCCAAATTGTCGCATACTCGTCTGGCTTGGCTCGATGAGTTTTATGACCACGACCGGCGTCTGAGCAACAACTTAAAACCTTTTTTGCTCAAATTAAGTGTCTCCGTAATCACCGTTATCGCTATTCTTATTTTGGATAGTAAGATAACCCATCCTGGTGTCGCCTATTTCGTATTTTTCGTCAGCATCCCGCAGCTATGGATTGTATTAACTGAACGCACTTCATATGCCACGACAAGTTTAGTCATTATTACGCTATTCATGGCTTTTGGTGTCGGTGTATTTAAAGTCACCGACCAAGCGATCACATACCAGTTCGCGCTATATATTACAGCGGCTATTTCATACTTTGCAGTATCAATACCCGCCCTCATACAGCGCAATAATCAATTGGCTGAGCTAAGTATGCTTGATCTGCTAACCAATTTGCCGACCAAATGGTTGTTTAAAACCTTAGTCACTCAAGTTGTCAAATCATCACGGCCGAATCAAAATCATTGCATCGCAATTTACAATCTCGATAGCTTCGGCAAGCTAAACGACGATTATGGACAAACAATTGGCGACGAAGTGTTACGTCAATCTGCTCAAATTATCAAAAATCAGCTCCGTGACAGCGAAATTCTGTCCCGATACGAACAAGACACTTTTGTTGTTTTTATGCCCAACAACGATATTGATGAAGCCTCAAAACGCGCCAACGAGCTTCGCCACAAACTTCCAGTACTGCACATCGACGATTTAATTTTACCAATACGTGGCAGCTTTGGTGTTGCCCAAGTACAATTTGGTGAAACAATTGATGAAACCTTAGAGCGCGCTACTCGCGCTTTACAACAAGCCAAACTCCAGGGTCGCAACAAAGTCGTGGCCATCAGTTAAGAGAGCCATTTATGCAAAACATCGACATCCTTGTTGCAACCACATCCGGCAATACCGAATACCTTGCCGATCAACTATCCAATCAGCTACAAGAAGCCGGTTACAGTACTACGTTGCATTATGAACCTGATTACTCTGATCTGATGGAAAGTTTGACTGACCAGTCGGTGTGGTTGTGTTGCGTTGCTAGCCATGGTGCGGGTGAATACGCTGATTCCATGATTGATTTTGCCGAAGAACTGCATACCCATAAACCGCAGCTTGCTGAACTTCGTTTTGGCGTTATTGCCGTTGGTGATAGCTGTTACGATACATTCTGTGCCGCTGGTCGCGATTGTGACGCTATGCTTGCCATATTAGGTGCAAAACGGCTGATTACCCATCTAGAAATTGATATGTCACAAGATGATCCGGACGAAAAATCATCAACATGGCTGCAATCTTTTATCCAATCACTGTGAATAGTCGTTGTATAAGATCAATTAAAGTCTGTTTATATCCACTGAATAATTCTGTGTATAACTTCACCTGTGTATAACTCACTAGGTTATCCACCGTTTGATCACCGAAAGGATCATGATCTGATCACACCTTTACCGATCGTTGTGATCCTTACCAAATAAAGCGTTGCGCTGGTTATCCACAAAAATCCCAATGCTAATAAGAATAGAAATAAAAGATCAAAAAAAAAGATCTTAATTTATTAATTAGATCCTTTACCCATTCACGACTAGAATTTAACCGTTTTGATCTTGGTTAAATCAGGTTAAAATAGCCGGCTACGTTTTACATTCACGCAGACTTAATTCTAGGATCGCATAGTATGCCAAACACCAATTCTTACCATCAGCATTATGACGTTATCGTCATTGGTGGTGGACACGCAGGCACAGAAGCAGCACTTGCCTCAGCTCGTATGGGTTGCAATACGCTGTTACTGACGCACAACATTGACACCTTAGGTCAAATGTCGTGTAACCCAGCTATTGGTGGTATTGGTAAAGGGCATCTCGTTAAAGAAATTGATGCACTTGGCGGGGCAATGGCACACGCAGCGGATTTAGCAGGTATTCAATTTCGTACGTTAAATTCATCCAAAGGCCCAGCCGTTCGTGCCACACGAGCTCAAGCCGATCGCGCTTTGTACAAAGCAGCTATTCGGCACATGTTAGAAAACCAACCAAATTTAAGTTTGTTCCAACAAGCTTGTGATGATCTGATCGTTGAAAACGATCGCGTGGTCGGTGTTGTTACCCAAATGGGATTAAAGTTTTCTGCGAAAACCGTTGTACTAACCGTTGGTACGTTCTTAGGTGGACAAATTCATATTGGCTTAAATAACTATCAAGGTGGCCGAGCTGGCGATCCTCCAGCAAATAATCTCGCTAAACGGTTACGTGAATTACCATTACGAGTTGATCGCTTAAAAACCGGTACACCACCACGTATTGATGCCAAAACAGTTGATTTCAGTGTGATGCAAGAACAACCAGGTGATACACCAACACCAGTATTCTCGTTTATGGGATCACAAGCTGATCATCCTCAGCAAATTTCCTGTTACATCACGCATACCAATTTACGTACCCATGAAATTATTCATGGTGGATTAGATCGTTCACCAATGTATTCTGGCGTTATTGAAGGTGTTGGACCACGTTATTGCCCGTCGATTGAAGACAAAGTAATGCGCTTTAGCGACAAAGATGCGCACCAAATTTTCGTTGAGCCTGAAGGCCTAAATACCAACGAACTTTACCCAAATGGTATTTCAACGAGTTTGCCGTTTGATGTTCAAGTTGCCTTAGTACGTTCAATCAAAGGCTTTGAGAACGCACATATCACCCGTCCTGGTTATGCCATTGAATATGACTATTTTGATCCACGTGATTTAAAACAAACACTTGAAACCAAGCACATTCATGGTTTGTTTTTTGCCGGTCAAATTAACGGCACTACTGGTTATGAAGAAGCCGGTGCGCAAGGTCTTGTCGCAGGTACCAACGCAGCGTTGCAAGTACAAGACAAAGATGGCTGGGCCCCGCGTCGCGATCAATCCTATATGGGCGTATTGATCGATGATCTGAGTACGCTAGGCACTAAAGAACCGTATCGTATGTTTACATCACGTGCTGAATATCGTTTGTTATTGCGTGAAGACAATGCTGATATGCGCTTAACCGAAACGGGTCGTCAGCTTGGTTTAGTTGATGATGCTCGTTGGGCCGCGTTCAACACCAAGATGGAAGCTATCGAGCAAGAGCAACAGCGTTTGCGAACAACTTGGATCCACAAAGATCACCCAGCCGTGGCACAAGTTAATGAATTAGTTAAAACGCCAATCACCCGTGAAGTGAATGGCGAAGAACTCCTGCGCCGCCCAGAAATTACCTATTCTGATTTAATGAAAATTGAAAGCATTGGGCCGGGCTTGACCGATGAGAAAGCGGCGGAACAGGTTGAGATTCAAACCAAGTACGCAGGCTACATTGCGCGTCAGCAAGATGAAATAGCAAAGCAGTTGCGCCACGAGAATACCCAGTTGCCGCATAACTTCGATTACGCCACCATCAAAGGATTATCCAATGAAGTGGTTGCGAAACTGAATCAACATCAACCTGAAACCGTAGGCAAAGCGTCACGTATTTCAGGCATAACACCGGCAGCTATTTCAATGTTGCTGGTACACTTAAAAAAACAAGGACTGTTGCGTAAAAGCGCTTAAATCATGCTGTCACAACTACAACAATTACTCGCACAAACAGCGTTAAACATCACGGAATTGCAGCAACAACAATTGGTTAAACTGGTTGAGTTGCTGCATAAATGGAATAAAGCCTATAACTTAACCTCGGTGCGTGATCCGCAGCAAATGCTCAGCCGTCACATCATGGATAGCTTGGTGGTACAGCCACATTTGCAAGGTCAGAGGTTCATAGATGTGGGCACTGGTCCTGGTCTGCCGGGATTACCGTTAGCGATAACGGCGCCAGATAAAGAGTTTGTTTTGCTCGATAGTTTAGGTAAACGTATTCGATTTATTCGCCAGGTTTGCCACGAATTAGGTCTTAAGAATGTAACGGCTGTGCAAAGTCGCGTAGAAGACTATCAACCTGACCTAAAATTTGATGGTGTGATAAGTAGAGCGTTTGCCTCGCTTAATGATATGCTGAGTTGGTGTGAACATTTACCAAACGAACATGGTAAGTTTTATGCCTTGAAAGGCGTCTACCCAGCGGCCGAATTAGAACAGTTACCGCCGCAATTTAATGTTGAAGATATTATTCGATTACAGGTTCCCGACGCCGATGGCGAACGCCATTTGGTCATAATAACAACGAGAGGTTAGTCCTGTGGGCAGAATTATTGCAATTGCCAACCAAAAAGGCGGCGTGGGCAAAACCACCACGGCGGTGAACTTAGCTGCGTCAATGGCAGCGACACGCCGAAAAGTTTTACTCATTGATCTCGATCCGCAAGGCAATGCAACCATGGGTAGTGGCGTTGATAAATACGACGTTGAAAATACCGCCTATGAACTCTTGGTTGAACAAAAACCTGCTCAAGACGTTATTATTCGCGAAACCAATGGTAAATATCATCTCATTGCAGCCAACAGCGACACCACCGCTGCCGATATCAAATTAATGGAAGAGTTCGCACGTGAACAACGGTTAGCGACAGCGTTAAAGCCGGTGGTTGATCAATACGATTTTATTTTTATCGACTGCCCACCATCGCTGAGCATGCTGACAGTGAATGCTATGGCTGCAGCTGATTCCGTGCTGGTGCCCATGCAGTGTGAATACTTTGCACTTGAGGGGCTTACCGCGTTAATGGATACCATCGAGCGTTTAGCCGAAGCGGTAAACCCGCGCTTAACAATCGAGGGAATTCTGCGTACTATGTATGATCCGCGCAACAGGCTCGCCAACGATGTATCCGAGCAGTTAAAGAATCACTTTGGCGAAAAAGTCTATCGCACGGTCATTCCACGAAACGTACGCTTAGCAGAAGCTCCGAGTTTTGGCTCGCCTGCAATGTATTACGATAAATCGTCAGCGGGTGCGAAAGCCTATTTGGCGCTTGCTGGTGAACTGATACGTCGTGCTGAACAACAAAAAAAGGCCGAAGCAGCGGCTGAAGCTTAAGGAAAACACGCTTTATGTCTGCAAAAAAACGAGGACTTGGACGCGGTCTCGACGCGTTATTAACCACCAGCAAAGCCGTTCGCGATAAAGAGCAACATGACGGTGCACCTGAAGTTGATTACACCAAAGGTGAATTACAAAAACTACCGATTGAGTGGTTACAACCAGGTAAATATCAGCCTCGTAAAGACATGACGCCTGAGGCGCTGGAAGATCTTGCCGCCTCCATTAAGGCACAAGGCATTATCCAACCGATTGTGGTGCGTGAAGTTGCCCATGAAAAGTTTGAAATTATTGCCGGTGAGCGTCGTTGGCGTGCGGCCCAAATGGCACGTTTGCAAGAAGTACCCTGTTTGATTAAGCCGGTTCCTGATGAAGCAGCGGTAGCTATCGCGCTAATTGAGAACATTCAGCGTGAAGATCTCAATGCCATGGAAGAAGCAACGGCATTACAACGCTTGTTAACTGAATTCCAATTAACGCACCAAGAAGTCGCTGATGCGGTTGGTAAATCGCGGGCAACTGTAACTAACCTATTGCGTTTAAATAATCTGCAGCAAGAAACCAAAACGTTACTTGAGCGCGGTGATATTGAACTTGGCCATGCCAAATTATTACTTGCGTTAGAGGGCGAACCACAAGCTGAAATTGCACGTTTAATTGCCGCCAAAGGTATGACCGTGCGTGAAGCTGAAAAATTGGTGCGGTTGGCATTAGAGCCAGCAAAAGAAAAGCCAGCAAAAGCACAGCCTGACGCCGATATTCAACGCTTAGAAAAACGTCTCAGCGAACGCCTTGGTGCCAGTGTCGCAATTAACCATGGGCGCAAAGGAAAAGGTAAAGTTGTCATTAATTACAGTAGCTTAGATGAGCTAGATGGCATACTCACTCACTTCCAGCTCGAACACGATAGCTAACCATCCCAATTTGTTTGCAATTCAACGCCAAATCTTTATACTATCGCGGGCTTTTAACCGAGGTTTTTAGCCCGTGAAACAGACACTGACAGCAACCGGAAAACAGCTCGCAGCGAAGTTAATTCGCGCCCAAGTCGGCACTATATTTTTGCTGGCCTGTGTGTTTTCCCTCGTACAACCGATTGCTGGATATACATATTTTTGGGGTGTTGTTGGCGGCGGATTAGCTGTGATTATTCCAACAGCACTTTTTGCGTGGCGCGCTTTTTCACAAGGAGGCGCCCGTGCGGCGAAACAAATCGTCAGTAACTTTTTTGCTGGCGAAGCTTTGAAAATTAGCTTCGCTGTGGTCTTGCTCATAGGCCTGCTGGTGTTTACCACGCTCCCGTTTAGTGCGGTTTTGAGCGGTTACATCGCGGCCCTTATAGTGCAATGGCTAGCACCAGTTTTATTTTTAAAATCAACTTAAAATTGTGGGAAACAACATGGCTGCAGAAGAGTTAACGCTCCAAAGCCATATCCAGCACCACTTAACTAACGCCAAAATGTGCTCTACCGAAAATGGTATTGCCTTTAACAAAGCGTGTAGTGAAGCCGGTTTTTGGACATGGCACATTGATACCCTCGCTTGGTCAATCGGACTCGGTATCCTGTTTTTAATGATCTTCCGCTCAGCGGCGAAAAAAGCGCATACCGGTGTACCGGGTAAAATGCAGTGCTTTATCGAAATGATCATTGAACTTGTCGCTACTAACGTGCGCGACACCTTCCATGGTAAGAGCAAACTTATTGCTCCACTCGCTTTAACCATTTTCGTCTGGGTTTTCTTAATGAACCTGATGGATTTGATCCCAGTTGACTTCTTACCTGCGTTTGCTGGTTGGGTTGGTGCGACATTCTTCGGTATGGACTCGCATGATGTCTACATGAAGATTGTACCAACCACCGACTTAAACATGACTGCAGGCTTGGCTATCGGCGTATTCTTACTGATGATTGGCTACTCAATCCGCATTAAAGGCGTGATCGGCTTCATCAAAGAATTAACCTTGCATCCATTTAGCGCTAGCAACCCTGTTGTTCAGGCACTGTTAATTCCATTTAACTTATTGCTTGAGCTTATTGCATTGGTTGCGAAGCCGTTTTCATTGGCGTTGCGTCTATTTGGTAACTTGTATGCCGGTGAGATGATCTTCATCTTGATTGGTGCCATTGGCTTGTTCCAGTTGCCACTGCACTTTGTATGGGCGGTATTCCACATTTTGGTTATCGTGCTGCAGGCGTTTGTATTCATGATGCTGACCATTGTTTACTTAAGCATGGCCAGCTCAGAAAGCCATTAATTTTGTTTTTACTTAGTTTTACTTTTTAACATTAACCTTTGAAATATTGGAGAAAACAATGGAACTAGCATTAGGTCTTAAATACATCGCTGTAGCTTTATTGATCGGTTTCGGTGCTATCGGTACTGGTCTTGGCTTCGGTAACATGGGTGGTAAATTCTTGGAAGCGTGTGCACGTCAGCCAGAATTAGCACCTTCTTTGCAAGTTAAAATGTTCATCCTAGCTGGTCTTATCGACGCCGTTGCTATGATCGGTGTTGGTATCGCCATGTTCTTATTGTTCGCTGCTTAATAAGCCATCCAACTTTCGAACGATAGAACTTATAGGAGGGGGGGTTAATGAATATAAACATGACCCTGATCGGAGAATTAATCGCGTTCATCGTCTTCGTACTGTTTTGTATGAAGTTCGTATGGCCTCCGCTAAATAATGCGATTGAAGCTCGTCAGAAGAAAATTGCTGATGGTCTTGCAGCCGGTGAACGTGCCGAAAAAGACTTAGAGCTTGCTCAGGCAAAGATTGCTGACGAACTGAAAGAAGCGAAAGCGCAAGCTGCTGAAATCATTGCTCAAGCGAAGAAACGCGCTGAGCAAACGGTTGAAGAAGGCAAGCAACGTGGTGAGACTGAGCGCGAAGCAATTATCGCTGCTGGTCACGCTGAAGTTGAAGCGGAACGCAATCGCTTACGCGAAGAATTGCGCAAGCAAGTAGCTGTATTAGCTGTTGCCGGTGCAAGCAAAATCATCGAGCGTGAAATTGATAAAGACGCTCACAGTGACATTGTTGAAAAACTGGTCGCTGAACTCTAACCAAAGGGGTTTGTGCAAATGTCAGAATTGACTACGGTTGCTCGCCCCTATGCAAAAGCAGCTTTTGATTTTGCAGTAGAGAACGGCGCTATCGAAAAATGGCATGAAATGTTGGCCTTTGCTGCTGCGGTAGCAAATGATGCCACCATGGCTACGTTTTTGAGCAGCGCCGAAACGCTAGAAAAGAAAGTTGAAGTTTTCATCAACGTATGTGGTGAGCAACTGGACGATAAAGCCCAGAATTTTGTTCGCGTTATGGCTGAAAATGGCCGTTTGAAAGCTTTATCTGCTGTGGTTGCGTTGTTCGCTGAACTGCGCGCCGACTACGAAAAAGAAATTGCTGTCGATGTTACGTCAGCGGTGAAATTGACGAAGAAACAGCAGGACAATCTAGCGAAAACGTTAGAACAACGTTTTTTACGCAAAGTTAAGCTGAATTGCACTGTCGATGCAGCAATTGTCAGTGGCTTATACATTAAAGCTGGTGACACGGTAATCGACGGCACGGTGCGCGGCAAGTTAGATCGACTTGCACACGCACTGCAATCCTAATTGGGGACTTGAGCATGCAACTGAATTCAAATGAAATCGCAGAGCTGATCAAAAAACGAATTGAACAGTTCGAAGTGGTCAGTGAAGCTCGTAACGAAGGTACCATCGTATCTGTAACCGACGGTATTATTCGCATTCACGGCCTTGCAGACTGTATGCAAGGTGAGATGGTTGAGCTTCCTGGCAATCGTTACGCAATCGCATTGAACCTTGAGCGCGACACCGTTGGTGCCGTTGTTATGGGTCCATATGCTGATTTGCAAGAAGGCGTAAAAGTTAAATCTACTGGCCGTATCTTAGAAGTTCCGGTTGGTCGTGCCTTGTTAGGCCGCGTGGTGAACACCTTGGGTGAGCCAATTGACGGTAAAGGTCCGATTGAAGCGGACGGCTTTGAGCCAGTTGAAAAAATCGCACCAGGTGTAATCGAGCGTCAATCAGTTGATCAACCAGTTCAAACTGGTTACAAATCAATCGATGCTATGATTCCAGTAGGTCGTGGTCAGCGTGAGTTGATCATCGGTGACCGTCAAACCGGTAAAACGGCTTTGGCAATCGATGCCATCATCAACCAGAAAAACTCAGGCATTAAGTGTGTTTACGTCGCTATTGGTCAGAAAGCATCGACTATCGCGAACGTGGTACGCAAGCTTGAAGAACATGGCGCATTGGAAAACACCATTGTTGTTGCAGCATCGGCTTCTGAATCAGCAGCGTTGCAATACTTGGCAGCCTACTCAGGTTGTACCATGGGTGAATACTTCCGTGACCGCGGTGAAGACGCACTAATCGTATACGATGACTTGTCGAAGCAAGCAGTTGCTTATCGTCAAATCTCATTGTTGCTACGTCGTCCACCAGGTCGTGAAGCATACCCAGGTGACGTTTTCTATCTTCACTCACGTCTACTTGAGCGTGCAGCGCGTGTAAACGCTGACTACGTTGAAAAGTACACCAACGGTGAAGTGAAAGGTCAAACCGGTTCATTAACAGCGCTTCCGATTATCGAAACCCAAGCGGGTGACGTATCAGCGTTCGTACCAACCAACGTGATTTCAATCACCGACGGTCAGATCTTCTTAGAAACTGACTTGTTCAACGCCGGTATCCGTCCAGCTGTTAACGCTGGTATCTCGGTATCGCGTGTAGGTGGTGCAGCACAAACCAAGATCATTAAGAAACTTGGTGGTGGTATCCGTTTGGCATTAGCACAGTATCGTGAATTGGCAGCGTTCGCGCAGTTCGCTTCAGACTTAGATGAAGCAACGCGTGCACAGCTTGAGCACGGTCAGCGTGTTACTGAACTGATGAAACAAAACCAATATAAGCCAATGAGCGTGGCTGAAATGGCAGTGTCTATCTTCTCTGCAGAAAAGGGTTACCTGAAAGATGTAGAGAAAGACAAAATCCTCGACTTCGAAGGTGCGTTAATTTCGTACATGCGTAGCGAGCACGCTGAACTGATGGCTGATATTGATAAAACTGGCAACTATAACGACGACATCGAAGCGAAGCTGCACGAAGGCCTTAAAGCCTTCAAGAAAACGCAGTCTTGGTAAGCGGAGCGTGGCTACACAATGTGTGGCCACAAGTCGTTGAGTTAACAGGAGAATATCATGGCCGGCGGTAAAGAGATAAAAACCAAGATCGGGAGTATTAACAATACTCAGAAGATCACCAGTGCAATGGAGATGGTTGCTGCGTCTAAAATGAAAAAGGCGCAGGAACGTATGGCTTCAAGCCGTCCGTATGCGGACAGCATTCGCAAGGTGATCGGCCATGTTGCCCATGCCAACTTAGAATATAAGCATCCGTACTTAGAAGAGCGTGATGTGAAACGAGTTGGTTACATTGTGATTTCAACTGACCGCGGTTTGTGCGGCGGCTTAAACACCAACGAATTTAAAGCGGTGGTTAAGCATGCTAAAGCATATAAAGACAGCGGCGTAGATGTCGATTTCGCAGCGATTGGTAACAAGGCTACGGGTTTCTTTAAACGCTTTGGAGGCCGTTTACTGGCGCAAAAATCAGGTCTTGGTGATAAGCCAAGCGTGAATGATGTGCTCGGGACTGTGCAGGTAATGTTGGATGCCTTTGATGAAGGTAAAATCGACCGCCTGTTCGTGGTGTATAACAAGTTTGTGAACACCATGAAGCAAGAACCAACGATAGCGCAATTGCTACCGTTGCCAAAAGCTGAGTCTCGTGACGAAGTTCAATCAGGTAGCTGGGACTACTTGTATGAGCCGAATCCACAGCCAATTTTAGAATTACTGATCCGTCGTTACGTTGAAGCGACTGTGCATCAGGGCGTGGTGGACAACATCGCTAGTGAACAGGCAGCGCGGATGGTGGCAATGAAAGCCGCTACCGACAACGCCGAAGACCTCATTGATCAATTGCAACTGGTGTACAACAAAGCACGCCAAGCAGCGATCACGCAGGAAATTTCGGAAATTGTATCGGGCGCCGAAGCGGTTTAAGGCGAAGCTTGCAAGAATTTTAGAGTTAGAGGAAATGTCATGAGTCAAGGTAAGGTCGTGCAAATTATTGGCGCGGTTGTGGATATCGAATTTCCACAAACAGACGTGCCAAAGGTATACGACGCGCTGCAGGTGACCGACGGTGACCTCAAGGGTCTGACCCTGGAAGTTCAGCAGCAGTTAGGCGGTGGTATCGTGCGTGGTATCGCACTTGGTACTACTGACGGTCTGCGTCGTGGAATTACCGTTCAAAACACCGGCGAGCCAATCATGGTACCAGTGGGTAAACAAACCCTCGGTCGTATCATGAACGTATTGGGCGAGCCAATTGATGAAGCGGGTGATATCGGTGAAGAAGAGCGTATGTCTATTCACCGTGCTGCACCGTCGTACGAAGAACAGTCAAGTGCAACTGAGCTGTTAGAGACCGGTATCAAGGTAATCGACTTGATTTGTCCGTTCGCTAAGGGTGGTAAAGTTGGTTTGTTCGGTGGTGCCGGTGTAGGTAAAACCGTAAACATGATGGAGCTTATCCGTAACATCGCTATCGAGCACAGCGGCTACTCAGTATTCGCAGGTGTTGGTGAGCGTACGCGTGAGGGTAATGACTTCTATCACGAAATGAAAGATTCAAACGTACTCGACAAAGTAGCATTGGTCTACGGTCAGATGAACGAGCCTCCTGGTAACCGTTTGCGCGTTGCGTTAACCGGTTTGACCATGGCAGAGAAGTTCCGTGACGAAGGTCGTGACGTTCTGTTCTTCGTAGATAACATCTACCGTTATACCCTAGCCGGTACTGAAGTATCAGCATTGTTAGGTCGTATGCCTTCTGCGGTAGGTTACCAGCCAACTCTTGCAGAAGAGATGGGTGTACTTCAAGAACGTATTACTTCAACCAAAACTGGTTCAATCACGTCAATCCAGGCCGTTTACGTTCCTGCGGATGACTTGACCGATCCGTCACCAGCAACCACGTTCGCTCACTTAGACGCGACCGTTGTATTGTCACGTGACATCGCATCATTGGGTATCTACCCTGCGGTTGACCCGTTGGATTCAACTTCACGTCAGTTGGACCCATTGGTAATCGGTAAAGAGCACTACGACACTGCGCGTGGCGTTCAGTCAGTATTGCAACGTTACAAAGAGCTGAAAGATATCATCGCAATCTTGGGTATGGACGAATTGTCTGAAGAAGACAAGATGACCGTAGCTCGTGCGCGTAAAATTCAGCGTTTCCTGTCACAGCCGTTCTTCGTTGCTGAAGTATTCACCGGCTCACCAGGTAAATATGTATCGTTGAAAGATACCATCGCTGGCTTTAAAGGCATCTTAAACGGTGACTACGACGACCTTCCAGAACAAGCGTTCTACATGGTTGGTAGCATCGAAGAAGCGGTCGAAAAAGCCAAGAAAATGTAATAAACCGGGAGGTTTAAATGGCAGCTAAAACTGTACAGCTTGATGTGGTCAGCGCCGAAGAACGTTTGTTCTCTGGTGCCGTTGAGACCCTGCAAGTGACCGGTAGCGAAGGTGAGCTGGGTATTCACCCAGGTCACGCCCCGCTTTTAACCACTATCAAACCAGGTATGGTTCGTGTGGTGAAAGAAGGTGGCGAAGAAGAAATCATCTACGTTGCTGGTGGTGTGCTTGAAGTGCAGCCGCATAACGTCTCGGTCCTTGCTGATACGGCCATTCGTGGTGAAGAGCTTGATGAACAAAAAGCTCTTGAAGCCAAGAAACACGCTGAAGAAGCAATTGCAGATCAAAGTTCTGACTTAAGCTACGCAGAAGCTGCGGCAGAACTGGCTCGAGCGATGGCTCAGTTGCAGGTTATTCGCAAATTGCGCAAATAATCAGCACGCCAGCTTTAAGAAAATGAAAAGACCCGTAAATCTCGGTTTGCGGGTCTTTTTTTCGTCTGTTAATTTGTTGTAAACAGCATTAAAATAGCCCATTAAATTTTTTGAATACAGAAACGGAAGGATTCATGTCTCTGAGTGTTGTTGTACTCGCCGCAGGTAAAGGCACACGTATGCGTTCGGCATTGCCGAAGGTACTGCATCCGGTTGCCCATAAACCGATGGTTCAGCATGTAATTGATACGGCTCGTTCATTAGAACCAGAACAGGTGCACGTCATTTATGGTCACGGTGGCAATGTATTAAAGGAAAAACTTGCCGGACAAACGCTTAATTTTGTTGAGCAAGCACAGCAACTGGGTACTGGCCATGCGGTACAGCAAGTTGTGCCACACATTCAAGACAACCAAACGGTATTAATTCTGTACGGTGATGTGCCATTAACGCGCACAGAAACCTTGCAAGGTTTGCTAGCTGCTGCGGCAACGACCGATTTAGCATTATTGACGGTAACCCTGCCTGATCCGACCGGTTATGGCCGCATTGTGCGTGATGACAATAATGCTGTTGTCGGTATTGTTGAGCAAAAAGATGCCAATGCCGAGCAATTAAAAATCACCGAAGTAAATACCGGCATGATGGCGGTGAATGGCGCGGCATTAAAGCGCTGGTTGGGCAATCTGTCGAACAATAACGCCCAAGGCGAATACTATCTTACCGATATTGTGGCGATGGCAGCCGACGAAGGTGTGACCATCGCGACGGCGCAACCACAAGCCATTAGCGAAGTGGAAGGTGCCAACAATCGCGTGCAATTGGCTGGACTAGAGCGCGCGTATCAAGCTCGTCAAGCCGAGCAACTGATGTTAGACGGCGCCACATTGATGGACCCAGCGCGTGTAGATGTGCGCGGTGAGGTGATCATTGCCAACGACGTGGTGGTTGACGTGAATGTTATTTTTGAAGGCCGAGTGGAACTTGGCGAAGGCGTCGTTATCGAAAGCAACTGTGTACTGCGTAATTGTAAAATTGGTGCCGGTTCACGCGTGAAAGCGAATAGCGTCATTGAAGACGCCGTGTTAGCTGAAAATTGCGGCGTTGGCCCGTATGCGCGCTTACGCCCAGGCGCTGACTTAGCCGAAGGTGTGCAAGTTGGCAACTTTGTCGAAATTAAGAAAACGCGCATGGGTAAAGGCTCAAAAGCGAGTCACCTCACCTACCTTGGTGACGCACAAATTGGTGCTGGCGTGAATATTGGTGCTGGTACCATCACCTGTAACTACGACGGTATAAATAAATTTGTCACCGAAATTGATGATGGCGCATTTATCGGATCAAATAGCTCGTTGGTTGCTCCGGTTCGTGTTGGTAAAAACGCAACGGTAGGAGCCGGTTCAACGGTGACCAAGAGTGTGGAAGACGAAGAACTAGCGGTTGCGCGCGGTAAACAACGGAATATTAGTGGCTGGCAACGTCCAGTGAAAAAAGGATAAGCGATATGTGTGGAATTGTTGGCGCAACTTCTGAGCGCCGTATTAGCGAAATTCTCATTGAAGGTTTGAAACGTCTTGAGTACCGCGGTTACGATTCAGCGGGCTTGGCCGTATTAAACGAACAAGGTGTGATTGAAAGCGTTCGTCGCACCGGTAAAGTTCAGGCATTAAAAGATGCTGTTGGTGAGCACCCACTATCGGGTACAACCGGTATTGCACATACTCGCTGGGCAACTCACGGCGGTGTTACTGAGGCGAACGCTCATCCGCATATTTCTGAAAATTGTATTGCTGTTGTGCATAACGGCATTATCGAAAACCACGATAAATTACGTGAGCAGTTAAAAGGCTTAGGTTATACCTTTGCCTCAGACACCGACACCGAAGTGATTTGTCACTTAGTGCATCACGAACGTAAAACCCACGATGATTTATTTGAAGCCGTGCAAGCCACCGTGCGAAAACTTGAAGGCGCCTACGGTACTGTGGTGATGGATTGTCGTGAACCAGGCCGTTTGGTCGTGGCTCGCTCTGGTAGTCCGTTGGTAATTGGTTTAGGTATTGGCGAGAACTTTGTTGCCTCAGACCAACTCGCATTGTTACCGGTAACGCGTAAGTTCATGTTCCTCGAAGAAGGCGACATGGCTGACATTAACCGCACCGAAGTGAAAGTTTACGACGCCAACGGCGCGCTTGTTGAACGTGAGATTCACGAATCAGACGGTAACTATGACGCTGGCGGCAAAGGTGAGTATCGTCACTTTATGCTCAAAGAAATTCATGAGCAGCCAAGCGCCGTGCGCAACGCCATAGAAGGCCGTATTGTTGATGGTCATGTGGCAGACGATGTTTTCGGCAATGGCTCGCTAGAGCTGTTAAAAGACATCGAGCACGTCCAAATTGTAGCGTGTGGTACGTCTTATCATGCGGGCATGGTCGCACGCTATTGGTTAGAATCGATGGCGGGTGTGTCATGTAACGTCGAAATTGCCTCAGAATTCCGTTATCGCCAATCGCACGTGCATCGTAATAGTTTGTTAGTCACGATTTCACAGTCTGGTGAAACTGCGGATACTTTGGCGGCACTGCGATTAAGCAAAGAGCTCGGTTACAAAGGTAGTCTCACCATTTGTAACGTGAGTACGTCATCGATGGTGCGTGAATCAGACTTAGCGTATATGACGCGTGCCGGCACCGAGATTGGCGTGGCATCAACCAAAGCATTTACGACTCAGTTAGTCGGCTTATTGATGCTAACTTTGGCGATTGGCCAGTTCCGCGGTATGCCAGCTTCACAACAAGAAGCAGTGTTGAAATCGCTAAAAACGTTGCCTGCGAAGCTCGAAGAAGCGTTATTGCTAAGCGATGCTATTGAAGCCTTAGCACCTGAGTTTGCGGATAAGTTTCATAGCCTGTTCTTAGGCCGCGGCACGCAATACCCAATTGCGATGGAAGGTGCGTTAAAGCTCAAAGAAATTTCCTATATTCACGCTGAAGCGTATGCAGCAGGTGAATTGAAGCACGGCCCGCTGGCACTCATTGACGCAGATATGCCAGTGATTGTGGTGGCACCAAACGATGAATTGCTTGAGAAGCTAAAATCAAATGTTGAAGAAGTTCGTGCTCGTGGCGGCATTATGTATGTGTTTGCCGACAAAGATGCGCACTTCAAGAGCGACGAAAGCATGCGCGTCATCAACGTCACACACTGTGACGAGCTGATTGCGCCAATTGTTTATACCATTCCGCTTCAGTTGCTCTCCTACTTCGTTGCCATCATCAAAGGCACCGACGTGGATCAGCCGCGCAACTTGGCGAAGTCGGTAACCGTTGAATAATCACACTATTCAAAAATTAAAGGGCTGTGGCGTAGTAATAAAGTTTCATACTAAGTAATAAAGTATCATACTTAGTAATAAAGTATCATACTGAATTAGCGCCGAGGCTATAGATTTTTAAAGCAATAAGATATTTTAGATGTGGTTTTAAAAAGAAATCGTATTGTTTATATCGATGTTGTGATCAAAGATAATTAGATAACACAAGGGGGTTGGAGCCGTGATGGCCAACCAGCTTCCTAGTGAGGGGCGCACGTGAATAACTAAGTAACGGGCAGTGTCCGCAATGCTTACTCTGAAACGTGGTTGCACGCCCTGCCGACCGAGAAGCAACCTTGGAAGGCAATCCACCTTGGGAGGGTCGCTCCTGAACTTGGTGGCGTCGCTGGCCTGCGACGTAAAGCTCAGGTTATTAATTTCCTGGGCCGGCTCGGGAGTAATTGAGGCTGAACTTATGTTCAAAGTCGAAACTTCCAACATAAAGGTTACCATTGATGTGGCTAAAATTATCAAGGCAACTGCCATTTTAGTTTTTGTGCTGCTTTAGGTTTTCCTGTGAAGGGGCAGATTTTCTGCCCCTTTCAAAAATACCACCTGTCTTTGTTAGTTATTGGTTATTTAGTTACAAACTTTAACTTAACAGAGGTTTCATGAGGATTTCGAAAGTGTCCAACCCTAATAACGAAAAAGCAGACGAACTGAAAGGTGACGCTAGAGATTATGCTGTCTCGGGTATAAAAGCAGCTCTCGGAATGATTCCTTTTGCTGGCTCACTATTATCTGAAATAGCGGGCAATGTAATTCCTCAGCAAAGAGTTGATAGAATAGCCGACTTTGCTGAGCGACTTGAGATACGCATTTCGCATTTAGAAGAAGCAGCTGTAAGGAATGAAATCAATGACGAAGAGTTTACCGACCTAGTTGAAGAAAGTTTGCGGCAAGCGGCTAGATCAACGTCACCGCAAAGGCGCGAATATCTTGCGTATTTGGTCGCTAACAGCTTGGCAAAGGAAGCGGTGGAACACTCGGAATCGCGACACCTCATGAACTTACTAGGTGAGCTATCCGATATCGAGATCATTTGGCTACGCTTTTATTTAGACGCGACGCTTGGAGGTGATTCTGAATTCAGAGAAAAGCATGATCACATACTAGCACCGGTTCCCGCTCATCGGGGAAGTTCCCAGGATGAACGAGACAAATCAGCTCTTCAAAAAAGCTATAAGGACCATTTGGAGAGGTTGGGTTTGATATCAGGTAAAGTAAAAACAGATAAGGCCAAGTCACCGGAATTCGACGCATCCAGAGGCGAATTTAAACGGCATAGTTACCAAACAACGTCACTAGGACGACTCCTATTACGAAGTATTGGGTTGGTAGAAGAAAATTAAGCCCATGCCTCCGAGTAATAAAGTTGCATACTCATAACTCCCTGACTAATATAGTTTAATGGCTTACTCATGGATTCACAATGCCGAGAACGAACAATCAGATATCCGAGAAAACGCTTCTCAAATGGGTCAAGGAGGGGCGTGGCAGTGGGCACGGCTCGGAGTATCGGCCGTGGCTCACCGTTCGAGACCTCCCGTCTCTTGGTCGAGTTCACCGTATTTTTGGTCACAAATCTCAACGTACCCACCATCTTCTTTCTGATCTCGAACTTGCCGTATTTCTTCTACTCGAATGGCTGCCTGAAGTCACCGATATTCGCGAACAATTTCCGCTCGATAGATCGCTTACTAAACAGTTAGCTTTAGACGCAGGTATAAGGCACCCTGCTCAGCAAGGCATTGACCACTTTATGTCGACCGACTTTTTGGTTAATACAACAAATAAGTCGGAGGCAACGTATGCTCTTCAGGTGAAGTACGCGAATGCCCTCGATGATGAACGTACCGTTGAAAAACTGGAGCTCGAACGTCGTTACTGGGTTGAAAAAGGTATTCCCTGGTACCTCATTACTGAGCAGCAGGTACCAAAAGCGGTATTGGCCAATGTCGAATGGCTTTACCCAGCTGGTCGCAGAACCGAAGAGGAAGAATTGCCATTAGAGCAAATCGAGTTTTATCACCATCACTTTAGCCAAGCTGGCAGTACCACAATTATTGAAGTGTGTAAAAAGCTTGATACGGCTTATGATTTGGAGCCGGGCGAATCGTTGGGTGAAGTCAGGATTCTTCTTGCAAAGCGATATTTCGATTTTGACTTTTTTACACCAATAAGGAAGTTAAAAGCCAGTGAAATCAGGGCATCGGATAGTCGCCGCATTCGAGAGGTGTACCGTGTTTCAAATCAATGAGGTACTTAGATTTCATGACGCTCGCTACAGAGTGCTGGAGTTGCTACCGAGACATCTGGTCTGGATAGATATCGTTAATGCTAAAGCCCTCCCAGAGCTTGCGACGCTAGACGAGCTCCCTGAGTTCATTGACAGTGGTGTTCTTGAGCGCGTTGAAGATCCATATTCAGAATTGAAGTACGAATCGCCTGATGAAGGCTCGGTCGCACGACAAAAGCGAGATAGAAACCTTGAAATACTTGCACCGTTAATTTCACTATCTGAATTTTATGTGCCGAGACGTCGCGGCCCAATTGTAGAAAAAATCGTTAAGGATCATCAGACAACCAAGCAGACGGTGTACCGACTTGCCCGTCAATACTGGCAGCGTGGTCAAATGCCAAATGCGTTGCTGCCAGATTATAAAAAGTCTGGTGGTAAAGGGAGAAAAAGAGTAGCAAAAGACAAGAAGCTAGGACGCCCAAGAAAGCACCAACCAGGTGTGGGTGCGATTATTGACCAAGAAACTGAACGCTTATTCAGAATAGCCATTGATAAGTTCATTCTCAATGATAAAGAGCACTCATTTCCCTATGCGCATCGTCGTCTGGAGTCGATGTATAGAACGTACTTCCCTGACGTACCGGAGGAAGATCTTCCAAGTATTTGGCAACTTCGCCACTTCTATAAGCGTGAATATCTGCAACCAGAAACGTTACAAAAACGAGCGTCCGCAAAGGATTTCAGTAAAGATATACGGCCGCTCCACAGTACAGCAAATACACAGGTCCAAGGGCCGGGTTCACGCTATGAAATAGACGCCACGATTGCTGATATATACCTCGTGTCTGACTCAGATAGGCGAAACATAGTTGGCCGCCCGGTAGTTTACTTTGTCATGGATGTTTTCACTCGCATGGTAGCTGGTATGTATATCGGGTTTGAGAACCCATCATACGCAGCAGCAATGCAAGCACTTTATATGGCTGCAACGAGCAAAGTTGAGTATTGCCAAAACCTTGGGTTTGAGATTACGGATGAGGATTGGCCTTGTGTTGGCCTTCCAGATGCCATCTTAGCGGACAGGGGGGAGCTCTTAGGTCACCAGATTGAAAACCTCGAGAATAGCTTTGCAGTACGCCTAGAGAATACCCCACCCTATCGAGGTGATGCGAAGGGCATTGTAGAGCGACATTTTCGAACCATGCATGCATCGTTCGGTGCATTTATGCCAGGCCATGTTACAGGCAATTTAGTCAGAAAGCGTGGTGGCGTCGATTACAGGTTGGATGCCAAGTTGACGGTAACCGACTTTACTCAAATCGTGCTGTCATCTGTGCTGCAACATAACCAGTTTGCCGTTTTAGATAAATACGATCGTGATAGCGACATGCCCACTGATCTGCCGAATACACCATTACAGCTCTGGTGTTGGGGAATTCAAAATCGCACTGGACGACTTCATCAAACTGATAGTGATGCTTTACGTATAGCATTGCTCCCGCGAGCCCAAGTAACGGTATCTGAACAAGGCATTAGTCTTTTTGGTTTGCACTACACCTCGCAAGAAATACTCCGTATGGGTTGGACTCATCGCGGGAAAACAGTGAAACGACCGAGCAAAATGGTGGCGGCATATGACCCGTTAGTTGCTGATTACATTCACCTATTTTACGAAACGGGTAGCAATAAGTATTGGACGTGTAGCTTGACGGACCGCTCTCGCGAATTCAGAGGTGGTTCATTCTGGGATGTCTGGCGTATTCAAAAGGAAAAGAAGAAAACCGCCGCACATGCAAAAGTTGCAGCTAAACAAAGCCGCCGGCAACACGAAGAGTTTGTGTTAGAGAAACTCGCTCAAGCGCAGCGGAGTACTCCTAGCGGCAACAGTACTCCGAAAAGCGAAAAAGTTCGGGCGATTCGAGACAATCGAGCAAATGAAAAGCAATTGGAGCGCCAAAGCAAAGCGGTAAGGCCAGAGCCACAGCACCAAAAACCAGCAGATGTGATACCGCTGAAAGACAGCTCTCCAAACTTGGATTATCCAGATTATGTAGACGAGCTTTTTGGAGATGATGACTGATGCCATTACCTGATAACTTTGTGGCCGCAGTATATAAAGACCCTGGTGTATCGAGATATCGGGGAAATCCACTTATTGAAGCGTTACCACCCATCATGGGTTTGAAGGCGTTGAAGTCACAGTTAACGGGTACGGTCAGCTTTGACCCCAAGGATTGTTTCGCTGAGGCTCATCAGCGGGCACACGAAATTGCCTCCCTGCTAGATGATTTTTTCCAACCTTTGTCGATACACCGCCAACTTGAAGAAAAGCTGTCTGTAATGATTAGAGCTGGTTATGTGGGAAGGAATCCGAAAGATGGCAGCCTCAACCGCAAGATGCAGGATGGTTATCAGCGAATCATGGATGGTGCCACTAATAACTTCAGGTTTGCCCAGGCTAACTCGACAGCCAAATGCCTTTCCTTGATTGGCTGCTCAGGCAGTGGCAAAAGCACCACGGTTAATCGAATTTTATCAACCTATCCCCCTGTCATTTTTCATTCTGAAATTAATTTTGTGCAGTTGCCCTATTTGCGTATTGAGTGTCCGAGCGATGGCTCCTTAAAAAGTTTGTGTTTGAATTTCTTTAGGGAAATTGATCGCACCTTGAACACGGATTACGAACAAAAATACGCCAGAAAACGCCATGGAACAGAAGTGCTTCTATCTTTGATGGGTCAGGTTGCAACGCAAAAGGCATTGGGTGTTTTGGTGATTGATGAAGTGCAACGTTTGGGCCTAAAACGCTCAATAAGCAAAGAAGCGATGCTTGAGTTCTTTGTTGCGCTCGTTAATGTCATTGGTGTACCCGTGGTATTGGTGGGAACGCCTAAAGCACGGCCTATCTTTGAAATGGAGCTGCAAGCTGGGCGCAGAAGCGCGGGTTTTGGTTCATTATTTTGGGAGCCAATGCAGCGCCCGAATAAGACGCGAGTAGATAGCCAAGGCAAAGTTCGCTTGAGTGAATGGGAGGCCTTCACCAATAAGCTTTGGAAGTATCAGTGGCTTAAGCA
>NCJS01000041.1 GCA_002279005.1 Idiomarina sp. 34-48-12
ACGCTGGTTAATGCGCACCGCCGAACGAGTCAAAGCAAGAGCGAGCCGTTATGGCGCGCAATTGCGCCAATGTGAAGATGAGTTGAAACGCGGATGGTTGTGGCGCTTATTGTTCTAAATAAGCGCTATTTTTCAGGCAAAAAACGCACGAGCTTGACGAGGTTGTCACTACTTTCGATAACTTCCATCGCATAACCATTAATTCTTAAGCACAGCGTTTGTTGCGGAATATCACCTAGTGTTTCAATGATCAGGCCACTGACGGTTTTCGGACCATCAGTTGGTAATTCCCAATTCATTTCTTTATTTAAATCGCGGATGTTAGCAACGCCTTCAACCAGCACTGAACCGTCAGGCTGAATCTGGGTAGTTTCGCTAGGCGCTGGTGTAATACTTGTTGTAAAGTCGCCAACAATTTCCTCAAGAATATCCTCAAGCGTCACTAATCCTTGAATATCACCGTATTCATCAACCACTAGCCCGATACGTTCTTTATTGCGTTGAAACTTCAGTAGCTGAACGTTTAACGGTGTACCTTCAGGAATATAATAGATTTCACGCGCTGCTCGGACGATTTCTGATTTATCTAAATCAGAATTGTTTTTCGTCATAATCTGCATAATGTCGCGGGCATGGAGGAATCCCACGGCGTCATCGATTTCGTTTCGATACAACAAGATACGCGTGTATTGGGCTTGGCTGAGTTGCTTTATAATTGACTTCACATCATCTTGTACATCAATACCAGATATTTCTGCGCGCGGAATCATCACATCTTCAACTGTCACCTTTTCTAGGTCGAGGATACTGAGCAGCATCTCTTGGTGACTTGATGGAATCATTGAGTTCGCTTCATTTACCACAGTGCGCAGCTCTTCCGAACTTAGTGCGTCTTGCCCAGAGTTTCCATTGGGATTGATACCAAGTAATCGCATGAAACCGTTGGTAATGAAGTTTACCGTTGCGACTAATGGGTACATGATGCGCAGCAAAGGCTTCAAGATGATGGAACTTGGGAATGCAATGCGTTCAGGGTGCAGTGCGGCAATTGTTTTTGGCGTAACTTCAGCAAAAATCAATACAATAAGCGTTAACCCGAACGTCGCAATAACAATGCCTGCATCGCCAAACCAGCGTAAACAAATAATGGTCGCAATTGCAGATGCGGCGATGTTGACGAGGTTATTGCCGATTAGAATGAGGCCGATTAGGCGATCGGGGCGATCCAGTAAATATTGGACGCGGCTGGCTCCGGCATTACCTTGTTGTGCAAGATGTCTCAGTCGATAACGGTTGACTGACATCATTCCAGTTTCCGAACCAGAAAAGTAGGCCGAAAGCAGCAGTAAAACCCCAAGAATGATAAGTAGGGTCGAGGTGGATATCTCGTCCAAAAAAAATTCCTATAACTTAAAACTGAACGACTAATTTAGCCAGCTAGGCCAACAAGTCAAGCACTTCAATAGTATTTCAGCGGTTAACTACAGCGAAAGTATAATATCTTTGACGAATCGACTGCCAAAGTAAGCTAATGATAGGATTACGCTAGCAATTACGCTGGTTGTCACTAATGTTTTGCCTCGCGCTCGTTTTACTTGATGCATGAATAGAACGGATGCATACAAAACAAAGGCAGCGAGGCTGAGAATCGTTTTATGTGCCTGCCCTTGCGCGAACATATCATTTAAGAAAATAAAACCACTAACAATAGCGATAGCAAGCAGCACCGTACCAGCGCTTAATAAGCGAAAGAAATAGCGTTCAACCGTCATAAGCGGAGGTAAGTAACCGGTTAAGGCCTGCGAACGATGATGCTTCAACACATAGTTTAAATAGAGCAACTGAACGGCATACAGCGTGGCGAGCATTAATACGGCGTAGGCAAGCAATGACAACAAAATATGTACCACTAAACCATTGGCTTCGCTTAGCTGAGCACCCCAGTTCGCGGGGCTTACCACCATTAAAATGATACTAACGGCTGCGAAAACATAAATGATCGGACTTAATAATAGTCCGCCAGCACGCCGGTTACGCAGAAGCGTTAAGCTTGCCAGCAACAGAGCGACGGTACTTAGACTGGTGGTAATATTTAAGACGGTACTTAGACTGGTGGTAATATTTAAGTGGTCAAAATGATCGGTTCTTAAATATCCCCACAGCACCGCAAGGTGTGAAGCGATGGCCAGCAGAGGCACGACTAACAAGGTCCACGAAGCAGGTTTCGCCTGAACTAAATTCCGCCACAATAAGATAGCTGAGAGCAAGTAAAATGCGACACTAAGTAGTAACAATATAGTCATGGTGGTGATCGTTTCACTGTGTATGAATGTGACAATTCCTCAAGTATATGCATTGTCGATGCTAAACCCAATAGGATCAGGAAACTTTGCTTGATTTACGATATACTCGCCGCCATATCCTCAAAATAGCCAACATATAATCGCCAACAGAGAGTGAGCAGATTCGCATGTTTGAGAACTTAAGCGAACGATTGTCGCAATCGTTGAAAAATATTACCGGTCGGGGCCGACTGACTGAAGACAATATCAAAGACACACTGCGCGAAGTGCGTATGGCGCTATTAGAAGCCGACGTTGCGCTACCGGTGGTGCGCGAATTTGTGAGTCGCGTCAAAGAGCAAGCGCTTGGTGTGGAGGTGAACAAGAGCCTGACACCTGGCCAAGTGTTCTTGAAAATTGTTCAAAAAGAACTCGAACATGCCATGGGCGATGGCAACGTTCCAATTGATTTAGCAGCGCAGCCACCAGCAGTGATTTTAATGGCTGGTTTACAAGGTGCTGGTAAAACCACCAGTGTTGGTAAGCTTGCCCGTTTCTTACGCGAAAAACAGAAGAAGAAAGTTCTGGTTGTGAGCGCGGACGTCTATCGCCCTGCAGCAATTAAGCAGCTAGAAACTCTCGCTGCGGAAGTTGAAGTTGAATTTTTCCCCTCAAGCACAGATCAGAAGCCCGTAGCGATAGCGCAAGGTGCTATTGATCACGCACGTAAGAAATTCTTTGACGTGGTATTGGTGGACACTGCTGGCCGTACTGCGATTGATGAAGCCATGATGGCTGAAATTCAAGCATTGCACCAAGCGATTAACCCGGTAGAAACGTTATTCGTTGTTGACGCGATGACCGGTCAAGATGCTGCGAATACCGCGAAAGCATTCAGTGAAGCATTGCCGTTAACCGGTGTTATCTTGACGAAAACCGATGGTGATGCGCGCGGTGGTGCGGCATTGTCGATTCGCCATATCACTGGAAAACCAATTAAGTTCTTGGGTGTTGGTGAGAAGAATACGGCCTTAGAGCCGTTTCATCCCGATCGCATCGCATCGCGCATTTTGGGTATGGGTGATGTGCTATCACTGATCGATGAACTCGAAACCAAGGTTGATCGGAGCAAAGCCGAAAAGGTCGCGAAGAAGGTCATGAAGGAAGGGAAGTTCTCGTTGGAGGACTTCCGTGACCAATTAGCGCAAATGCGTGATATGGGCGGCATGATGGGGCTTATGGACAAACTTCCAGGCATGGGCAAGATGTCCGCTCAGGTGAAAGGTCAGCTTGATGACAAGATGACCGTCCGCATGGAAGCAATTATTAATTCGATGACACCAAAAGAGCGTGAATTCCCAGATTTAATCAAAGGTTCACGCAAACGTCGTATCGCTGCAGGTTCAGGTACGCAAGTTCAAGATGTGAACAAATTGCTGAAGCAATTTATGCAAATGCAAAAAATGATGAAAAAAATGAAAGGCGGCGGCATGGCGAAGATGATGCGCGGCCTTGGTGGAATGGGCGGTAAATTGCCACCAGGAATGTTCCCGAAAGGCTAGTAAAAACTTGCATTCGGACTAAATTTCGGGTAAATTCCACGACCTCTTCGACCCCGGTCGGAGACTTTTTATTTACTTAACATTAGAAACTGTATCGAGGAACGTAATGGTAACCATTCGTTTACAACGTGGTGGCGCTAAAAAACGCCCATTCTACCAAATGGTAGTTACTGACAGTCGCAATGCCCGCGACGGTCGTTTTATTGAGAACGTAGGCTTCTTCAACCCGGTCGCTCGTGGCCAGGAAGAAAAACTGCGCGTTGACTTAGATCGTGTTGATCACTGGGTATCTAACGGTGCATCACTGTCTGAGCGTGTAGCGAAGCTTGTAAAAGACGCGCGTAGCGCGGCTTAATGATTTAAATCCGTATTATAGGTGGCTATGAATACTCCTGCTGAAACCGTCGTCGTTGGTCAATTAGGCGCAGTGTATGGCGTAAAAGGCTGGATTAAAGTTCAAAGCTATACCGATGATCCGGAAGCCATTTTTGAATACAGCCCTTGGCAAATAATTAAGCAAGGTAAAACTCAACCAGTTCAAGTCGAAGAATGGCGTCGACACAATAAAGGACTGATTGCAAAGTTAGCTGGCGTTGAAGATCGTGACCAAGCCCATGTATTAACAGGCGCGGAAATTATCATTGATGTTGAGCTACTACCTGAATTGCCAGAGGATGAATTTTACTGGCGCGATTTGATTGGTATGGCCGTGGTAAATACTGACGGTTATAACATGGGAGTCGTTGACCAGATTATGGCCACAGCATCGAATGATGTGATGGTGGTGAAAGCGAATAGCAATGATGCATTTGGTCGCTCAGAACGTTTGATTCCGTTTATTCAGAGTCAATATGTGCAAGAAGTCGACAAAGAAAACAAACGCATTGTTGTGGATTGGCCGTCGGACTTTTAATGACTGCAAAATTACAGGTCGGGGTTATCAGCCTCTTTCCTGAAATGTTTCAGGCCATTACCGATAACGGTGTGACTGGTCGGGCAGTTCGTGATGGGGTGTTGGATATCCAGCTGATTAACCCTCGCGATTTTACCCACGATCGGCATCGCACTGTTGATGACCGCCCTTATGGCGGAGGTCCGGGAATGTTGATGATGGTGCAGCCGCTCACTGATGCGATTGCAGCAGCTAAACAACAGCTAGGCGCCAATACCAAGGTGATTTATATGTCACCTCAAGGTCGCAAGCTTGATCACGCTGGCGCTCATGAATTAGCGCAGCATGACAAGTTCATCATAATCGCCGGTCGCTATGAAGGCATTGATGAGCGAGTGATTACTCGTCACGTTGATGAAGAATGGTCGATTGGAGATTACGTGTTAAGTGGTGGCGAACTGCCAGCCATGGTGATGATTGACACGGTAGCACGATTGATTCCTGGTGTTTTAGGACATCAAGATTCAGCTAGCGAAGACTCATTTGCCGATGGCTTATTAGATTGCCCACACTATACACGCCCAGAAGTTTTAGATGGTGAGGCGGTTCCCGCTGTGTTGTTAAGCGGAAACCATGAAAATATACGCAAGTGGCGTTTGCAGCAATCTCTTGGGAGAACTTGGTTGCGACGCCCTGAATTGTTAAAACACCTAGCTCTGACTGACGAGCAGAGGCAGTTATTGGATGCGTTCATCCAACAACATCAAGATGCTTCTGATACAGGTTCGGGCAGTTAATCTAGGCAAGTGAGGCTATCATGGCAAAAGTAAACCAAAATTTGATCAAAGCGATCGAAGACGAGCAATTGAAAAGCGACCTTCCAGCGTACGCGCCGGGTGATACAGTGGTCGTTAATGTTAAGGTAACCGAAGGTAACCGTGAGCGTATTCAGGCATTTGAAGGCGTGGTTATCGCAAAACGTAATCGTGGCTTACACAGCGCTGTGACTGTTCGTAAAATCTCGAACGGCGAAGGCGTTGAGCGTACTTTCCAAGTACACAGCCCAATTGTAGACAGCATTGTTGTGAAGCGTAAAGGTGCGGTACGTCGTGCTAAGCTTTACTATCTTCGTGAGCGTTCAGGTAAATCTGCGCGTATCCGCGAGAAGTTGTCTTAATAAGCATCAAGCTTATTCGAAAAAACCCGCCGCTGGCGGGTTTTTTTATGGTACAAATGCGCTAATAACACCAAACTGCCCTGTGGAGTTGAGGACATGTCGAATTCGAAGCACGAACAACAACAACAACTGGAAGCGTTGCGTCAACAAATTGACGATACCGACAGTGAGTTGGTGCGATTGCTATTACAGCGACGTCAACTCGCCAGTCAGGTCGGTGTAGTAAAGCGCAAATTAGGTCAGCCTTTGTTCGTGCCTGAGCGCGAAGCCGCTATGCTTGCCAATCGCCGTGAACAAGCCCAGGAAATGGGGTTATCTCCTGAATTGATTGAAGATGTATTGCGTCGGGTCATTCGAGAGTCTTATCAACAGCAGCAAGCGGCCGATGTTCATTTGGAAAGTAAGTCGGTGGTGATAGTTGGTGGCGCAGGAGCTTTGGGGCGGCTATTTGTACGTTTGTTCGAATCGGCAGGCGCCACGGTCAATATTATTGAGAGAGATAACTGGGAGATGTCTGAGATTTATTGTGCTCAGGCTGATCTCGTATTGATTGCGGTTCCGGTTGTTGCCACCGTTGATGTGATTGCCGACTTACCAGTGCTACCGCCCAGCTGTGTGCTCGCCGATGTAACCAGTATCAAAGAAAAGCCGTTAGCGGCAATGATGGCAAAACATAGTGGCCCGGTACTTGGGCTTCATCCAATGTTTGGTCCGCAACAAGTTACTCTTGCGAAGCAACTAATGGTGGCCTGTCACGGTCGCGACGAGGAAAACTATCAATGGCTGTTACAGAGCATTCAACGCTGGGGTGCGCAGATTAAATTTATTGATGCCATTGAGCACGATCAAGCCATGTCTTTCGTGCAAGTACTGCGCCACTTATCAACGTTTGTCTATGGAGCTCACTTAGCGCAAGAGCAAGTCGACGTGCAGCAACTTCTTGATTTAAGCTCACCAATTTACCGACTTGAATTAATGATGGTAGGCCGATTGTTTGCGCAAGACGCTAATCTTTACGCAGATATTATTTTATCGGAACCGCGTAATTTTATGATGCTACGCCGATATGTCCGCCTCTTTGAACAGCTATTAACTGATCTTGAAAATGGCAAAAAAACCGAATTCATCGATCGTTTTGAGCATGTTCGTGACTATTTCGGTGATTTTGCGAGCAAGTTTTTGACAGAAAGTCAGCGCCTACTCGATGTCGCTGGCGACGCGAAGCAGGTCGGCTAGTTGCTTTGGACTTACCGGTTTATGTAAGAACGTATTGATGCCTGCGGCAGTACAACGTTGCGCAAAATCATCGTGTTGATGACCCGTGATCATGGCCGCTTGTGGCGCGTCATCGCCGAGCTTGGTCACGATTTCGCAGTACACATCAATACCGTTAATATCTGGTAATTCGTGATCAAGCAACACCAATACTGGGTGCTTTTCAATCGCCAAGTGTATGGCTTCCTTCCCAGTCTCGGCGGTAAGTATTTCAACCGGATACTGTTGTACCATCGCTCGTAAAACTTCGAGTGAAATATAATCGTCGTCAACAATTAATACTTTTTTCGCTGATTGGCTCATGGTTGTATCCTATACTGGCATAAAGAATCATCCCGTATTGAACAGAAGGAACGGTGAAAATGCAACGGGTAAAAATCTGGGATAGTTTTGTTCGGTTAAGCCATTGGTTAATGGTCATTCTTGTTGTTCTCATGTGGTACACCGCAGAAGAGGGCCTCATGGAGCGCCATTTGCAGCTAGCTGGGATATTAGGTGCGTTAGTCATTACACGAATTCTATGGGGTTTTTGGGGGAGTGAGTCGGCTCGATTTAAGCGTTTTATCAAAGGCCCTAAAGCTGTTGCGGAGCATTTAAAAGACTTCAAGGCGGGACAATATCAACCTTCGAACACCCATAATGCAGCTGGCGGCTGGGCTGTTTTAGCATTGTTGCTACTGTTACTGGTGCAGTTTGGTACAGGGTTGTTTGCCAGCGATGATATTTTCTTCTCAGGCCCCTTAGCGAGTAGCGTGGGTAGCGATATTAGCGAAGTTGCGGGTGAAGTTCATGAAACTATTTTCAATGTACTTGCAGTCGCTGCACTTCTTCATGTTATGGCAATAATTCATTATCGAATTCGAGGAATTAATCTTATTGCTGCTATGGTGCATGGCTATCGCGACGGCGTGGCGGCACCGAAGTTAGTATCGGGGCTGATTGGAATAATCGCAGCAGCGCTTATCGCTGCTGCGTTGTTCTTCTGGATTAATTAGTCTTTGTATTGATCATGGCAGCCCTTGCAATTACGAGCGGCTGTCATGAATGCCTCACGAATAGCCCCTTGCTCGCCGGCAGCTGCAGCTTGTTGTAGAGCTTTTGCGTCTTGTTGAAGCTTTTCAGCGCGCTCAACAAAATCCTCCCAATTATCCCAAATGGCGGGTAAAGCATCGGTATTATTCCCCGGCATTGCGCCTTCTTGGCTGAAACCAATCCAAGGAATACTCGTCAGTGCAGCAAAATCATTCGCGCGTTCAGCAAAGATAGTTCCGTCGAATTCAATATCACCTTTCACCATATCACCCATGACAGCAAAGTTATTTTGCATGATCGATAAAGCTTTTTGACGATATTCAACGGCTTTGTCGGCGTCATTAAACGCATGTTGAGCGAAAGCGCTTGCTGATACAGTTAGTGCCACAATACTTAAGAAACTTCCTGCTACCTTGATCATAGACTTCATGTTGTTCTCCTTATTGTGTTGTTTAACGACTGCAATACGCTTTTCATCCTTAAATGGATTGCGCAAAGTGATCGTTCCCCATTAATGTGGCTATGATAACCGTAAAAATCATAAAAGGGGAACCAGATGAACGGGACTAAGCATCTCAGTAAACTGGCACTGTCAGTTTGCGCAGCACTGCCGTTAGTGGCGGCAGCTTCGCAAACAACACCAGTGCGTGGTTTACATGATAATTCGTCAACATATATAGCATTACAGAATGCAACTATTGTGACGGAACCAGGTAAAAAACTCGAAAATGCGACATTAGTTATCAATAATGGCAAGGTTGTAGCTGTTGCACGTAATAACCGTGCACCTGAAGGCGCTCGGGTAATTGATGTCAGTGGACACACAATCTACCCAGGCTTTATTGACGCCTACAGTAATTACGGTGTTCCGGCTGTCGAAAAGCCAGATCGTCCTCCATACCGCAGCACTACGCCGCAATACAATAACAAGCGTGAAGGTGGTAATGCAGCAAATGATGCAATTCACTCACAAGTGGATTGGGTAGACAAATTTGCAACCGATAGCAAAGCCGCGAAAGACTACATTAATCAAGGCTTCACTTCGGTTCAAAGCGCCAGATTAGACGGTATTTTCCAAGGCCAGGCCGTAACGGTTTCTTTGGCAGACACCATTGCTAACAATGCGGTTTATAATCCTCGCGCACGTCACTTTGGTTCTTTTGATAAAGGTTCTTCGTTGCAACAATATCCATCGTCGTTGATGGGTTCTATTGCACTTATTCGTCAAACACTCTCAGATGCAAATTGGTATGAACAAGCCTACGGCAAAGATGCTTACAACATGCCGGTTGAATATAACGCGGCGTTAGCTGAGCTGGCGAATATTGAAAGTGATGGCGTGGTTTTCAAAATTTCTGATGACCGTTCGTTATTGCGTGCTAACGATGTTTTTTCTCAATTTAACGTACCAGTAACTTACTTAGGCTCAGGCTATGAGTATGCACGTTTAGATGCGATCAAAAACACCAAGTCACCAATTATACTGCCGTTGAATTTCCCTGCTGCACCTGAAGTAAAAGGTGTTGATGACCATTTGGATGTGAGCCTCGCTGACTTACGTCATTGGGAACGAGCTCCGGGTAACGCGGCAGCGCTTGCTCAAGCAGATATTGATTTTTCATTTACCTTACACGAGTTGAAGAAAGCCGATGATTTTTGGCCAAATCTTCGTCGTGCCGTTCAGCATGGTTTGGATGCTGATAAAGCACTTGCGGCGTTGACAACTGTACCAGCGAAAATAGCTGGAGTGGCCGATAAAGCAGGCAAATTGGCACCAGGATATATGGCTGACTTTGTTATTGCTGAAGGCGATTTATTCACCAACGGCACCATTAAGTCAGTATGGCTGCAAGGTAACGAGGTTGAATTAACACCGCTGCATCAAGCGAACTTTGCCGGAACCTTAGCGGTTACCGTTGCAAATGAACAAGCTGAATTGGTATTGAAGTCTGGTAAATCAATCTCAGGCGAATTCAATAGCAATAAGATTCGTGATGCAAAACGTAGCGACTCAGCAGTTGAGTTTGTGGTTGATGCGAACTTTGCTGGTTTAGATGGAGCGTGGCGCATGCGTTTAGAGCAGGCCTCAGCTGATGGCTTTACTGGCGTTGCTATTGCTCCAGATGGTCGTGAACTCCCACTAACAGCAAGTCGTACAGCGACTGATGAGGAAAAGTCTGATAGCGCGCCAAATTCGGCTGCCGAGTACGTTAGTAAGATGACGTTCCCGAATGTTGCTTATGGTTTGGACGGTTTGCCTGAACGCCAAAACGTTCATATTAAGAATGCGACTGTATGGACAGCCGACGAGGCTGGTGTATTAGAAAACACCGACGTATTGATTCGTGATGGTGAGTTCTATCGAATCGGCAAAGATCTAAATACCCCTTCGGGCTATACCGTTATTGATGGTACCGGTAAGCACGTCACCCCAGGTATTATCGATGAGCACTCACATATCGCCATTGAAGGTGGTGTGAACGAAGGCTCAGAGGCAATTACTTCTGAAGTTCGTATTGGCGACGTTGTGAACCCGGATGATATTCATATTTATCGCTCGCTTGCCGGCGGTACCACTATGGCACAGTTGTTACACGGTTCGGCTAACCCAATTGGTGGTCAAGCTCAGGTCATCAAACTGCGTTGGGGTGCTGATGCGAATACGCTTAAGTTTGATGCAGCACCACCGAGCATTAAATTTGCATTAGGTGAGAACGTTAAACAAAGTAACTGGGGCACTACCTTTACTGTACGTTATCCGCAAACTCGGATGGGTGTTGAAGCCGTAATGCGCGATGGTTTCACAGCTGCTCGCGAATACAAGCAACGAATGGACGCTTACGAGAAATTAAGCCGCAGTGAAAAAGCGAAAATCGCACCACCACGGCCTGATTATCGTTTGCAAACGTTGTTGGAAATTCTTCGTAGTGAACGTTTTGTGCATGCCCACTCTTATGTGCAATCAGAAATTCTGATGCTACTGCGTTTAGCAGAAGAGTTTGGATTCACGCTGACCACGTTCACACATATTTTGGAAGGTTATAAAGTCGCTTCGGAAATGGCGAAACATGGTGCTGGTGGTTCAACATTTGCGGATTGGTGGGCGTTCAAATTTGAGGTTTACGATGCGATTCCACAGAACGCATGTTTGATGTCAGAGAAAGGCGTGTTAACCAGTATCAACTCTGATAGTAATGACCTACAACGCCGTTTGAACACTGAAGCTGCGAAGTCAGTAACCTACTGTGGTATGTCGGAGCATGAAGCGTTACAAATGATTACTTTGAATCCAGCGAAGCAACTTAAGGTTGACCAGTACGTTGGTAGCATCAAAGAAGGCAAACATGCTGACTTTGTTATCTGGAACGGTCATCCACTGAGTGCTTACTCAG
Organism: Idiomarina sp. 34-48-12; assembly: GCA_002279005.1. GTDB lineage: Bacteria > Pseudomonadota > Gammaproteobacteria > Enterobacterales > Alteromonadaceae > Pseudidiomarina. Next base: position 11,613 of record NCJS01000041.1, read on the forward strand.
CAGTTGAAGAGACTTGGATTAATGCTCGCAAATACTTCGATCGAGAGCGCGATATGCAGTTACGCACTCAGTTAGAGACCGAGAAGCAGCAATTGATTCAGAAGCTATTACGTAGCCCTGAAAGTGCGCGAAACGGGAATGGTGATGGTTACAAAAAGCCACAACCAACCTGGCATTGTGAAGATAACCATGACGTATGGAGCGATCAATTCACCAGTCATGGCGAACATCAACATGTGCACGCACATCAAGGAGAGCAACTATGAAAAAGTTATTAACAGCCGTTGTTGCTGCAAGTTTGAGTGCTGCAGCAGTCGCTCATGACATGGTTCCTGGTAAAACTCAGGAACAGCCAATACTGCTTCAAGGTGGCACCTTAAATACGGTCACAAATGGAGTGATGTCCGATACTGATTTACTGTTCGAAAATGGCAAAATCACAGCCATTGGCGCGAATTTATCGGTCCCGGAAAATGCTCGTGTTATTGATGTCTCTGGTAAGCAAGTTTATCCAGGTATTGTTGCATTAGACACCACTTTAGGTTTGATTGAGTTGGCAGCAGTTCGTGCAACCAATGATATGAGTGAGGTTGGCGATATTACACCAGAAGTCAGCGGTCACACTGCCTATAATCCGGATTCAGAGGTTATTCCAACGGTTCGCTACAACGGTATTACCCATGCCGAGATTGTTCCGCAGAGCAATCTTATAGCTGGTCGTTCCAGCTTGTTACAAACCGATGGCTGGACGCATGAAGATGCTGCTGAAGCACTCAATGTAGGCGTTCATGTCAACTGGCCTCGAGCTGGTCTTAATACCTCTTGGTGGGAGCGTCGTTCGCCTGAAGAACAACGCAAAGCCAATGCTGCCGACTTGAAAAAATTAGAAGCAGCATTCGTTGACGCGAAAGCTTATTACGACGCAAAGCAAGCGAATAAACTTAATGGTACCGATGTGCGCTGGGAAGCGATGACCGGTTTGTTTGACGGTACCAGTAAGCTGTTCGTTCATGCGCACGATAAGCGTCAGATGGAACAAGCGATGGAGTTTGCTTCAGAGTGGGGCTTTGAGTTGGTTCTTGTTGGCGCTCGTGACGCTTGGCGTATTGCGGATAAGTTAGCTGCGCAAGATATCACAGTCGTCTACGGCGAACCGTACGGCTTGCCTACGCGTCATGATGAAGCCTATGACCAAGCTTACGCTGCCCCAGCTGCACTTGCTGCCGCAGGTGTTGATTTTGCGATTGCCTACTCGACTGGTTTTTGGGACATTCGCAACCTAGCATTTGCTGCGGGTAATGCTGTTGCATTTGGGCTTGATAAACAACAAGCTCTGGCTGCAATTACCTTGAAGCCTGCCGAGGTGATGGGTGTAGCGGATAAAATTGGCTCACTTGAAGTTGGTAAGCATGCATCGCTGTTCGTTTCAGATGGTGATGTGATGGATCAATTAGGTCAAAAAGTTCGTTTGATGTTTATCGATGGTGCTGAGGTTGACCTTAACAATCGTCATAATCAGCTGTATCAGAAATATCGTCAAAAGCCTTAAAAGAACGCTTATTTAATAAGACATGCGAAAAAGCCAGACACTTGTTCTGGCTTTTTTTTGCCTTTTCGCAAAAGTATAAAAAGTAAGTATTGTGTTAGCGAGCGGTAATTGGCAGTATTTACATAACGCTATCTTAAAAGGAAGAAACGATGCCATTACACCGCCAATTTGCAAACGACGGTAAAGAGCTCATTATCGCCATCAAAGGAAAGTTCGATTTCGGTCTGGTACAGGAATTTCGTCAAGCCTACAGCAATGTTGGTGACCAGCAACCCACGGTTTTTATCGATTTACGTGAAACAGAATACTTAGATAGTTCGGCATTAGGGATGCTTCTTAATATGCGTAAATCACTCGGTAAATCAGTTAAAGGTATTCATATTATTAACTGCCGACCTGAGGTTAGAAGTATTTTAGATATTTCTCGTTTCGATAAATTGTTTGTCATTGAATAGTTATGGGTAGTTTTTATGAGCCAGCAGCTCAGCCGATACAAGTGTCTGTTGTTGATGATGGCTCGGCCTTATCGCGTGACGTCATTGCGCAGCTAAGTTCATTTCCAAGTGTGGCTATAAAAACGTGCCCAGCGAAAGAACTGGTGGCGCCGTCAGTAGAGAGCGAAAATAAACTATTTATATTTGTGGTGGGAGAGGGCGGCGACAATCAGCGAGTTAAGCAGCTACTGCAGTCAAACACCTTTCAAAGTGTGGTTATCACCGATAGCCCAATTATTCTCCAACAGCTTGGAACGATGGCAACCGATGCTTTACTGTGGCCGCTTGCATCAAACATACTGAAACAACGCCTCGACTATCTGTGCGAGTTGCAAGCTGCACATAATCAGCTGGATGGGCTAAGACAATCGCTAGCTTGGCATAAAGCTCGCGTCGATCGAGAACATCAGTTGGTTGAGCATATCTTCCAAAACGCATTAAGCCGCAATTATCTCGAATTTAAACATGTGAATACCTATTTGACGCCGGTATCAAAATTCAACGGTGATTTGTGTCTCATAGCGCCCGGTCCGTTAGGCAATATTTATATGTTAATGGCTGACTTTACGGGGCATGGTTTGGCACCTGCTACTGGTGCATTACCGCTGTCGCAAGCGTTTTTTGCAATGTCTGATCGCGGTGTTTCGGTTGCAGAAATGGTAACCGAGTTCAATTATCGTATGAGCCGTCTTTTACCCGATGATATGTTTTGTGCAGCAATTCTGTTGGAGTTATCGGCTAACGGCGAGCGTGTCACTTATTGGAATGGTGGGATGCCGGCAGCATTGCTGTTTAACGAGCAAGGTGAGATTCTTAAACGACTCAGTCCAGCACACATGGCGCTTGGCGTTGTTGACGACGATGAGTTTGATAGCCGGGTGGCGACGTTTAGAGCACCAAAAGGCAGTTCAATTGCGTTGTTTACTGATGGCGTAACTGAATTACTTGGGCATCAGCATAAATTTTTAGGCTCTGAAGCCCTCGAAATGTTGTTATCAAAATATCCACTCACGGAAGATTTTGCCGAACTCGTCGATGAGCTTGAACGCTTTCGTGGTGAGACGCCATTGCATGATGACTTGTCGCTTGCCATTCTTAGTTGCCAACCAACAGGGTTAGGC
>NCJS01000150.1 GCA_002279005.1 Idiomarina sp. 34-48-12
GTTTGCGGGCTATCCGGCATTTCGTAAAGATATGTTTTTACATGGGTTAGACCATTTACCAGACAGCGAGCGTAAAGCGTGGCAAGAATTGTTGGAGAAAAACAACAAGCTATTTAAAGGTGCCATGTTAGCGCGTGAGGAATTTGTCAGTGCCGCGTTTAACGCCAAAATGGGATTCACGCCAAGTTGCGTTCAGCCTTGGTTGTCATGCGGTGATGTCGCACTACCACTCATATCGCCAGAGCGTCGTGAAGGTTTGCAAGACTACGATGCAGGTAAAGCCATTGCCGAGACATTGGATGAAACCATGTTGAAAGAGCGTCACCCGCTTGATCGGGCTCAATATGTGTGGATTAAAACCATGTTGGAAGGGCAGATATTAACGTGGGGTGGTGACCGTGTTGATATGGCGAACTCGATGGAGGCACGACCTGCATTTTTAGATCATCATCTCGCCGAGTACGCGTTTACCGTACCGCCGCATCTGCGTATTAAAGGCAACAAAGAGAAATATGTATTGCGCGAGGCAATGAAAGGATTATTGCCTGAGACGTTGTACAAGCGTGAGAAATTCGCGTTTATGGCACCGCCGGCACACACCGACCCGAAAAAGTGGCAAGCCGTATTAAAACTTGCTGACCAGTTCTTATCGGAAGATGCAGTCAAAGAAGCGGGCTTACTTGATTTTGCTGAAGTGCAACGCACCTTTGCGCGTCATGAGTCAGACGAAGTACCGATTGATGAAAAAGTGCAGCTGGATGCGGTTATTAATCACATGCTGGGCGTGCAAATTTTGCATCATCATTTTGTTAAAACGGATGTGCCGGCGTTAGCCCAGCAACGGGCTAACGAATTGGGCTGGTGCGCTTAACGCACCAGCTTTAATAAGGCCTTAGCAATATCGGTGTTATCAATGTAGCCACGGAAGGCTTCTGCACCTGGGCCTACGGCCATAACAGGAACATCGACCGCAGTATGTCCAGAGGTCGTCCAACCGGTACGCGTATGTTCGCTAATAATCTGTACTAATACCTGATGAACAGGCTTGAGTTTGTCGCGACCTTTGAGTTGGTCATCAATGGTCACTGACTCCAGTTGTTGCCATTGACTATCCGTTAGCGGCAGGTTCAACACAGGTGTTAAATAATCGCGCCAGGCTGACTTCGGAAGTTGCACTAACTCAGTGGCCATTGCTTCAAGCGACTTTTCAATACTCATCACTTTTTCTGAATACCAAGCGTACTCGCCGCCTTGTCCTAGCGTTAAACCGCCCGTTGAATGGTCAGCGGTGATAACTAACAAGGTATTTGGGTGTTCAGCTAGGTAATTGCGCACCACGGTTACCGCCGCGGCAAAATCCGCCATTTCATGCACGGCACAGGCGATATCATTGGCATGACCACACCAATCAATCATGCTGCCTTCAACCATCAATGCAAACGGCTTGCCGGTTTCCTCAGAGCGCTGTTCAAGAAGTCGTAATGCATGCTTGGTCATGTCGGCAAGACGTTCTGGACGGTCATCCATGGCAAAGGGCAGTGCTTTGTCGGCGAAAAGTCCCAATACTGGGCTTGCCGAAACCTCGTCCAGCTGCTCTAGCTCGGTGACAACCTGTAAGCCTTGTTGCTCAAGCTCTGGCAACCAGTTCACATCATCACGCTTAAAGTAACTGTGGCCGCCACCTAGAAGAACATCAAAACTCCAACCGCCGGTGCTCACCTGCTGTGCATACGAATCAGCAATTTCGTTATACATATTGCGTGATGGGTGATGGGTAAAGAAGCTTGCTGGTGTGGCGTGGTTGACTTGTACCGTGGCGACAGCACCGGTAGACCAACCTTTTTCGCGGGCCAACTCCATCAATGTTTGCTTGGGATTTTTATCAGCATCAATACCAATTGCACCGTTATAGCTTTTCACACCGGTTGCTAAGGCGGTTGCACTTGCAGCTGAGTCGGTTACCCAAGTGTCATCGTCTGGGTAGGTGGTTGCTGCGCCCACAAGTAGATCATCGAATGGCGTCGGCGCTAACTCACCGGTACCGCGCTGGCTCATGGCATAACGATAGGCTGAGATAAATTCAAAGCCCATGCCATCGCCAATCATAAAAATGATATTAGGCGATTGTTCATTCGAAGCGGTGGTTTCGCCAGTTGAATTATTTGCGGTGCTAGAGCAACTAGCGAGTACAAATGCGGCTGCAGCGGTAACTGCAAACAAAGCACGTGAGGCCATGAAATTCATCCTACCTAGTTTCAATTTTGCCAAAGTTTACCATGAACGCATGACAACAAAATGACGAATTAGTCTAACTGACAAGTTTGTTCGGTTACCTTCCAAACAACCGGTTCCCAGTACCCAGCATCAAAACGTTGATAACGTTTTTCACGAATAAATTTCGCGGCAATATGGTAGGTTTTGTTTGGTTCAATTGTTAGTTCTATAAGCTTTTCAGGAGCGCTGCCGCCGCCACGACGCAGCGAAGGTTCGTCAATCAGTTCATGAACGCCAACTTTATAATCGTTTACGGCTAGCTTAAATGATGGGTTTTTGACTCGAACATTTTCTCCATCAATTGAGTTAATAAACGCTGGGTATAAATCATTGGTAACCGGCGGCGTGAAAAACACGCTAATTCGGCCACAGGCGCTATCGGTGATAATAGAAGGTGTTTCTTCTTCAAGTGTATTGACCACTTCGAGACGCCAGCCGGGAATGACTGTCGCACGGGCTACACCGTTCAACTCAATCATTTGGCCATCGCGGTTAATAACAATAGAGAATGACTGATTATGTTCTAATGAGGCTAAGATGGTCAGTGCATCGTCAAGCTGTTGCGGCGCAACCGGCCGCTGGTTGATGGATTGAATCACATCGCCCATTTGTAGCTTCATTTCATCAGCGACACTACCGTCGCGAACACTAACTACTTCTGCCTGTTGGTTCAGAATAGCTCCCCATTCAAAATAACTACGTGCGGGCTCTTCAAGTATGACCTGTTGCTGTGAGCCATGAGCTTTGCTGGCGGCGATAGCAGCTGCCCGAGCATAGTCTCGAGCCTGTTGCTCCTGCGTCACTGCGGGGGCACAGAGTAAACATGCGGTCATCACGGCTAATATTGATTTAACCATCACGAAACCTCCTAGTTAGCCAGCGCTTGATGTTGCTGCCACAATTGTTGCAGCTCAGCATCTGAGGCACCTTGTAGATACGCCTGTTGAATGCGTCGCTCTAAAGAATCAAGACGATAGTTCGCTGCAAGTAACATAGGTGCTACCTCGTTAGATGGCGATGCAGGAGCACCTGCGATGCTTGCTTCTGATGACTCAGGAACGGGCAGAAATGACAACCACCACGTTACCGCAACCGCCATCACAAAGGCCGCCGC
>NCJS01000151.1 GCA_002279005.1 Idiomarina sp. 34-48-12
AAATCAAATTCGTCTGCATAAGTGAAGTGCGGAATAGTGCTGACCGACTTCATCATTTGTTTAGCCATGGCCGCTTTCACGCCGCGAATTGGCTCGACGCGCGTGCCGCCAGCTTTTGCTACTTGAGCTGTGCCAGTGTTCGCGGCTGCTGTCGATGCCGCCGCTGAGCTCGCTTGGTCACCCTTCGCAAACGCCTCAACGTCTTCTTTCATCACGCGACCTTTGGCGCCAGAACCCGATACCTGACTAATATCGACATCCAGCTCGCGGGCACGACGACGAACTGCAGGGCTAGCAATTGCTTTACCTTGGCGTGCTGCAGCTGGTGCTTCGGCACTGCCAGCTTTCGGTTTAGCGCTTGTCGCTGTTGATTGTTGCTGACTCGAAACTGCTGGTGCTGACTGATTCGCATGAGAGTCTGACGCACTGCCAGCGACCCGAATTGCAAACAACGGCTCGTGTACCTTGGCAATATCGCCTTGTTTATAATAAAGCTTCTCAACAACACCGCTTTCTTTCGCAGGAATTTGTACCAAGGCTTTATCGGTCATCACATCAACCACCGGTTGATCTTCTTCGATGGTATCGCCTTCTTTCACCTGCCATTCAACAATTTCACACTCAACAATACCTTCGCCAATATCAGGCAAAATAAAGTCAGTAACTGTGCTGCCTGAGTCACTTTGCTTAGGAGCAGCTTCTTGCTTCGGCTCGGCTGCAACTGGTTTATTCTCAGAACTAGAATCACCACTGTCAATTGCGAATAGCGGTTCATGCACCTTCGCAATATCACCTTTTTCGTAATAAAGCTTCGCAACAACGCCGTCTTCTTTGGCAGGAATTTGCACCAAAGCTTTATCGGTCATCACATCAACCACAGGTTGATCTTCTTTAATGCTGTCGCCTTCTTTAACCAGCCACTCCACGATTTCGCACTCGACAATACCTTCGCCGATGTCTGGTAAGATAAAATCTTTACTCATATCAAAGGCCTCTTAGTAAGTCATCGAAGCTTTAATCGCTTCGTATACTTTCAGGTGATCCACAAAGTATTCTTTTTCGTGGCTTAACGGGTATGGTGTGTCTAAACCACAAACGCGAGCAATTGGCGATTCCAGATATAAGAAACATTCGTCTTGAATAGTTGCCGCCACTTCGCTAGCAAAGCCACCGGTAATTGGTGCTTCTTGCGTAATCACCAAACGACCCGTTTTACGTACTGATTCAGCAACGGTTTCAACGTCCCACGGAAGGATGCTAACTAAGTCGATCACTTCACAATCAATACCGTCTTTAGCAGCCATTTCTGCTGCTTTCTCGGCCATTTCAACCTGAGCACCCCAAGCTAACACGGTAATATCTTTACCTTCTTTCACTACGTCAGCTTTGCCAAGTTCAAGCGTATATTCTTCTTCTGGTACTTCACCGACAGACGCACGATAAAGACGCTTCGGTTCCATAAACAACACAGGGTTCTTGTCGAAAATAGCGCTTAGCAACAAACCTTTTGCCATATATGGATTACGTGGCATGACAATCTTTAAGCCCGGTGTATGTGCGAAGTAAGCTTCCGGTGACTGTGAATGGTAGTGACCACCAGCAATACCACCGCCGTACGGGGTACGAATAGTCAAACCACCAACGTTAAACTCGTTACCTGAACGATAACGGAATTTTGCTGACTCATTCACAATTTGGTCGAACGCTGGGAAGATATAATCACCGAATTGAATTTCAGCAACTGCATAACTACCCTGCGAGGCTAGACCGTTAGCGAAACCTAAAATGCCCTGCTCAACCAACGGCGTATTAAAGTTACGGTGACGACCGTACTTCTCGGTTAAACCTGAAGTTGCACGGAATACTCCGCCAAACGCTCCGGTATCTTCACCAAAGCTATATACTTTGTCACTTTTCGCCATGGCGATATCAAGCGCATTATTGATGGCTTGTAAGAGATTCATCTTGGCCATTATTTGTCACCTCCATCAATACGCGACGCAGTTTTCGGATACGCTTCCGGATATTTGCGAATATGCGCTTTCAGCGCCTCAAGTTGCTTCTTGAGATGCTTCGGTGGAGTGTCATAAACGTCTTCGATAATTTCATCAATATGTGGCACAGACACAGTTTCAGCAGATTTCAATGCCGCCAATACTGCCGCTTTTTTCTCATCATAGTTTTTCTGTGCTTCGTCTTCGCTAATCCAACCTTGGTTTTGTAACCATTTTTGGAAGCGCACGACAGGATCTTTTGCACGCCACGCGTCTTCTTCTTCGCGGGTACGATAACCAGTTGGGTCATCTGACGTTGAGTGTCCCGCCATGCGGTAGCTCATACCTTCAATGAGTACCGGTTCATTCTCTTCTACTGCTAGTTTACGTGCCAATTGCGTGGCTTTGTACACAGCAAATAGGTCGTTACCATCGACGCGAATGGTTTTCATACCATAAGCAACACCGCGCGGTGCAATACCGTCACCGGCATACTGCTCGCCCTGTGATGGCGTCGAAATGGCATAACCATTGTTACGGCAGAAGAAAATCGCTGGCACTTTATACACAGCAGCCATATTTAACGCCGCGTGGAAGTCGCCTTCAGATGCTGCCCCTTCGCCAAAATAACAAATGGTACAGTTGCCTGATTTATCCATCTTCTGGCCATACGCATAGCCGGTTGCCTGAGGGATCTGGGTGGCCAATGGTGATGCAATGGTCATGAAGTTCAACTCAGCACAACCGTAGTGAACTGGCATCTGACGGCCTTTGCCTAGATCGCGCTCATTCGAGAAAAGCTGGTTCATGAACTGCTCAACCGTGAAGCCGCGAAACGCCAGCGCGCCCTGCTCACGATACTGCCCCATGATCATGTCGTCGTCACTTAGTGCAGCTGCTGAACCGATACTGGCAGCTTCCTCACCTAACGATGACAAATAAAAGCTGATCCGGCCTTGGCGCTGCGCAGCAATCATACGCTCATCCAAAATGCGGATAAATTGCATCGTGTCGAAAATCTTAAGCGCGAGCTCTTTGTCCATTTCTGGCTGCTCTGCGCCTTTACGAATGGTACCGTCCTCAGCGAGGATCTGTAGCATTGGAATCTTCAGCGCCGAACCGTCAATAAACTGCGGTTTGGTCACGATGTCCAACTGATGTTGTTTATCTTTCGCCATAACTTTCTCGTTCTAAGAAAAATTGCGCACACTTTACCTTTACGTCAACTGACATGCAAACAAGGTGCGTCATAAAAAGTTAAAAATCAGACCAGTTTCAAGTTCTCAACCGGCGTGGGTACAACTGTCA
>NCJS01000152.1 GCA_002279005.1 Idiomarina sp. 34-48-12
CTTAAGCCTTCACTGTTAAGTTGCATGAGCTGTTGCGCACGCTCTAAATCTTGTTGTGGTGCATTTTTAACCGTCTCAAAATCGGCTTTCAAGGTATCAATCGCTGTTGAAGCACGTGCTTTGATCTCTATCAAACGCGCTCTATCCGCTTCAAACTTCTCTTTCAGAGCATTAAATTCTTCCCGCTTCTCTTGTAACTGTTGCGGCGTTTTTATTTCCGCTTCGGTTATTTTTTTGAGTTCGGCCTCATAGGCTTTCAAATCATCGGCGGTTGGCAGGCTATTTCGCGCCTCCTCCAACACAGCTTTTTGCTCAGCTACGCTGGCTTTCGCCTGTTCAATAGCCGCTGGCGTTTGCAGATCAACACGGGCAATAATATCGTCAACGTTTGGCATCGATAGATTCAACTTCGCCAAACCATCTTTGGTCCAATCTTTGACGTCTTGCTTATCAGGAATTTGATAAACCTCGCCCGGTGCAGAGCGCTGTTGATGCACTCGAATACCACTGCTGACAACATTTTCAAAATGGAAACGGCCAAGCAGTAACTGCTCAACATTAATCTCACCTGTCACATCACCAATCACTAACCGGTTAAATTCAGGTTCAGCAGGATCAGTCACTTGAATTTCGGTAATGGTTAGGCCAAGCGGGCTCCAGTTATGCTCTACTTGGCTAATATTCACTTCTGCGCCATTTAATGTGCCGATGGTGCGCTCCAAGGTCCATTTGATAATGGTATCGAGCAACAGCCATGAAAACGCCATTAACAGCGCGCAGATAATAATAAAGGCACTAAGACCAGACCAACGAATAGCGCTTGGACGAACTGCACTTTTTTGTGTTTTTGTAGACATAACCGCTTACCCCCGCAAGTCTGAGTAAATGGCCCAAAAACGATTCGCTTTTAGCATTTGCACCAACTTCAATTTATTAAACCAAGTTTGGATACGCGAACGATACTGGGTAATGATAAAGAAACTAGTGATCAGTAATACTGGCGCAAAGGCGAGACTGATAATAAAGCTGCCTAAGGTGATGCTATGATGGAATTGCAGTACGCGCCAAAACGCTGATTGGTACATCGATTGCCATAATGGTTGCCAGCTCTCGCTCGATAACAGATAAAAACCGAACTGGTGGAACCAAGGATCTAGCAAATAGGCGATTCCTGAACAGATGACAAAACTCAAAATGAATCCAGTTAGATTAATGCGAAATAGCAGAGCGATAAGCAATATCGCTAAATTATGCAAACGCCAAAGTGGCGTAAAACCCATCATCATTCCGAGGACAAAGGCAAAGGCGAGTGCCCATGCTCCGGACTCAGAGTTGAGCGCCTTTAAAAATTTTGCCAGTAATGTAAGCATAACAACGTACTCCGAACTATATTTGTAAGCACAAGAATAGCTTACCTAAATACATTCGGCTATTTTTCAACGTCTTTTTTACAAAAAGAGTGATATAAAAAATTACAAAAATATATCTCATAAACCTATTGTAATTTGCTCAAAATAGGCATAAAAATGCGCGGCAATTTCGCTCTGGAGCCACTATGCAAAACGCAGCTTTGATCATTCTTGACGATATCACCGATTGGCAGCCCTACTACCCTAGCCAAGCCACGGTTACCGCAAGTGAATACTTACTACAATCGACCAGTAAAAGTCGCACACAAATTTTAAATTTGTGCGGTGATTTAAGTTATTTGTCGACCGGTTATTACGTCAGTTTGTTAGCTGAAGCGCGTGGCCAACGTGTGCTACCTTCTGTCACAACAATTAACGATTTAGCGAACTTCAGTCACTATCAGTTGTTGCTGGCGAACACCGATAAACAACTCAATAAGTTTTTAGCAAACGCTGACAAGTCGCTGCCGGTGCGCATCCTCATTTGTTTTGGGCAAACCGAAGAGCAGCTGTTAAGTAATTTCGCGCGCCAAATGTTTGATCGCTACCCATGTCCGATTATGTGGGTTGAGTTCAGCTATCAAGGCCGTTGGTTCATTAATCAATTGGTTGCAGGCGCACTTCCGGACTTATCCGATACGCAACAAACATTCTTTGGTGACGCACTCGATAGCTTCAGCAAGCGCGTTTGGCGAAAGGCACGCGCGCCAAAAGAATACCGCTACGATTTAGCCATTTTGCATGACCCTGAAGAGCCGATTCCAACCAGTGATAAGAAGGCGCTCCAGCGGTTCATTAAAGCGGCCAAAGAGGCCGATATTGATGCAGAATTAATTACTGCTGATGATTACAACCGCTTGTTGGAGTTTGACGCGTTATTCATTCGTGAAACAACGCGCATTAACCATTACACCTATCACTTTGCGAAAAAAGCCGAAGCAAACGGCATGGTGGTGATTGATGCACCGCACTCCATTTTGCAGTGCGCTAATAAGGTATTTTTGAAAGAGTTGCTGGATAAACACGGCATTCCGACGCCGCGTACTGAGTTATTACTGAGTCAGCAAGATATTGATTACGCCGATATTGGTAAACGCCTCGGTTATCCTGTGGTATTGAAGATTCCTGATGGCTCATTTTCAATTGGTGTAGAAAAAGCGGAATCGGAAGAAGAGTTGAAAAAAGTTGCGGCAGAGCTATTTAACAAGTCGACTATTTTGTTGGCTCAAGAATTCGTCAAAACTGATTTCGATTGGCGCATTGGCATCTTAAACAACCGGCCCATTTACGCATGCAAATATTTCATGGCACGTAACCATTGGCAGATTTATAACCACGCGAGTGCGACCAGTCGCGCGAAGTCTGGTGGCTTTGAAACGGTTGGTGTGCATCAGGTACCGAAAGATGTGGTTAAAACAGCCTTGCAGGCAACACGGCTGATTGGTGATGGGTTGTATGGCGTCGATATGAAAGTAACCGACAAAGGCCCAGTAATTATCGAAATCAATGATAATCCGTCGATTGATTCAGGCGTTGAAGATCTACTATTGGGTGACGAACTTTACCACATCATTATGCGTGATTTCGCCCGCCGACTGGATGAAAAGTAATGAGCGACACAGGTTCCCGCTGGCACATACATGCGGCAACGTTCGATGATATCAAGGCTCTGGTTGAACTTGAAGAGCGCTGCTTTGATTACAGTCGCATGGGTGCTCGAAGCTTTCGGCGCTTGCTGACGGGCACAAGTGCTCATATCTATGTCTGTAACAACGAGAGTGGTGAGTTAGCCGGCTACTATTTACTACTTACTCGCAAGAATAGCCTTCGTTGGCGGCTCTATTCTATTGCAATAGCGCCGGAAGCTCGTGGAACAGGGC
>NCJS01000042.1 GCA_002279005.1 Idiomarina sp. 34-48-12
TTAGCGACACCAATTGACAGGGTTGACCGCGTCACCTTTGACGCGAATTTCAAAATATACCGCAGGATCTTCACGACCACCACTCTGACCAACTAACGCTATTGTTTCATTGGCTCTGACAACGTCACCTTCGGCTGGCAAAATCGTCTGGTTATGCCCGTATAGACTCATATAACCGTTGCCGTGGTCAAGCACAATCACTAAGCCGTAGCCACGTAACCAGTTGGCAAATAGGACGCGACCGTCGGCAATCGCTTTGACGGGGTCGCCCGCATCCGCTTTGATTACCACCCCTTTCCATGTGACGCCACCGCTGCGTTGACGGCCAAACAAACGCTCAACTTTACCATCGGCTGGCCAACTCATTTTGCCTTTGCGCTCGGTTAAACCAGCAAGGCGAGGCTCATCGCGCTGTGCTGCTCGAATGGCGGCAAGCACTTGTTCCAGCGCTTCTTGGTTGTCGCGTAATTCTTGAATACGCTTTTGGTCTGCCGATTGTTCACGTTGCAATCGCTTAACCAATTGCTGCTGATCGGCTTGTTGCGCTTTTAAAACACCTTGTTGCTGGCGCTGTTGCTGTTCGCGTTGCGCCAGTTGCTGTTGCTGATCGGCAACGTCGGCTTGCACCTGTGCCAACTGCTCTTGCGTGACGCGAATATCATCCAGTTCTTGCAATCGAGCCCGATTCAAATAGCCATAATAGCCAAGCAAACGCTCGAACTTCGCCGGCTCTTGTTGTTTCAAAATGAGCTTCAAGTAATCGTGCTGACCCATGCGATAAGCCATGTCGAGCTGCTTCTCGAGTAACTTTCGCTGTTCATTGAGCTGTTCGGTGAGTTCTTGTTCTTGTTGCTGAAGGTCGTTGATGCGACCGCGAATGTCGGCGAGGCGTTGTTGGGTTGCGTTGAGTTCGCTCGCGACCGTTGCCATTTGTTGCTCTAACTGGCGCAGTTCACGCTCAGTAATACTTAAGCGCTCTGCGCGTTGCCCAATGGCGGATTCGCGTTTTTTCAGCTCTTCGGCAATTTGCGCTAACTGGGCTTCCGTGGCCGCCTGTTCTTGTGCACTTGGCTGTTGCCCCCAGCTCACTGGCGACAACAGCAGAATCATGAGTGCAGCAAGTGCGCGCATCACGACGTTAACGTCACAATTGGCGTGCCAGTCATTTCGGCCGGCTGCTCAAGACCGAGCAAGTGCAACATGGTGGGTGCAACATCCGACAAAGTACCGCCTTCGCGCGCCGTGGCGTCGCGACCGACGTAAATAAATGGCACGAGCTCGCTGGTGTGTGCCGTGTGCGACTGACCCGTGGTGTGATCTTGCATTTGCTCGGCGTTACCATGGTCTGCAGTAATCAAACATTCGCCGCCAACCTCTTGCAAGGCTTCGATAACACGAGCGATGGAACGGTCGACGGCCTCAACGGCTTTCACTGCGGCGTCAAAATTACCGGTGTGGCCAACCATATCGCCATTCGGGTAGTTACAAATAATCACATCAAATTGGCGCTGGCGAATCGCATCAACCAAGGCGTCGGTTAATTGCTCCGAGCTCATTTCTGGCTGCAAATCGTAGGTCGCGACATTTGGCGATGGAATGAGAACGCGTTTCTCACCGTCAAACTCGTCTTCACGACCGCCACTAAAGAAGAAGGTGACATGCGCATATTTTTCTGTTTCAGAAATGCGAAGTTGGCTGTAATCATTCTTGGCAAGCCACTCACCAAGCACGTTTGTTAGACTCTCTGGCGGATACGCAATCGGGCCTTTTAAATCAGCGGCATATTCAGTGAGCATGACAAAGGCTGATAATTGCGGCACGTGACCCCGTTCGAAACCGCCAAACTCTTTATCTAAGAAGGCATGACTGATTTCACGCGCTCTGTCGGCGCGGAAGTTCATGAAGAACACGCTATCGCCATCTTGTATTGGCGCGGCGTCGCCAATCAAGGTTGGTTTCACGAATTCATCGCTTTCATCGCGTTCGTAGGCGTTTGCCAATGCGATACTGGCGCTATCGGCTTGGTATGGCGCTTGCGCCTGCACCAACGCTTTCCAAGCTTGCTCAACACGGTCCCAACGCTTATCGCGGTCCATGGCGAAGTAACGACCACAAAGCGTGGCAAAACGCCCCGCACCCAGTTGCATGAACTGTTTTTCAAACCGCTCGATGGTTGCTGCCGCCGAGCGCGGCGGGGTGTCACGACCGTCAAGAAAGCCATGGACATAGATATGCTTCGCACCACGTTGAGCGGCAAGTTCAACCATGGCTAATAAATGATCTTCATGGCTGTGTACGCCACCTGGTGACAACAAACCCATGATGTGAACGGCTTTGCCTGCCGATACAGCCGCATCGACGCCTTCAGTTAACGCCGAATTTGTGAAGAAATCGCCATCGGCAATGGCTTTACTAATACGCGTAAAATCTTGATAGACCACTCGGCCAGCACCTAAATTGACGTGACCTACCTCTGAGTTACCCATTTGACCGTCAGGTAATCCAACCGCCATGCCTGAACCATCAATTAACGTATGCGGACGGGTCGCCCAAAGTTTATCCATGGTTGGCGTATTGGCTGCGGCAATGGCGTTATCTTCAGCGGCTTCACGATGACCCCAACCATCTAAAATCAATAGGGCTAACGGTGTATGTGGCTTGGCCATGACTTCCTCAGTGGTTTTTTAGTAAATTCAAAAAATTGAACTTATTTTATGCGATTTTGCGGCGTAACGCATCCTTTCTAACCAGCGTTTCGTGGCAAATTTTACTGGCAACGTGCGTTGCAGTCGGTATACTCTGTGCCTTGTTTTTTTCAATTGGAGTAGGCAACCCCATGGATCAACTTCTCGCTTTCGCGATGGACCACTACTTTATGAGCCTGTTGTGGGTCATCCTTCTGATCGCGATAATTGTCAGTTATGTGAAAGGCGCAACCTCAAAAGTTAAATTGTTAGAGCCACAACAAGCCACTTTGTTGGTTAACCGAAACGACGGTGTGTTTGTTGATATTCGTTCAGTGGACGAGTACCGTAAAGGCCACATTCAAGACGCACTTCATGTGACTGCCGACAAGATTCGAAAAAATGAGGTGCAGCCTCTTGAGAAATTCAAATCTGCCCCCATCGTGGTTGTATGTGCAACAGGAATGACTGCGCGTTCAGCAGCAGCTTCGCTAAGCAAAGCTGGATTTGAGAATGTTGCCGTACTTCAAGGTGGAATCTCAGCCTGGCAGGGCGCCAGTTTCCCACTGGTTAAAAAATAATAAGTGTAACTTTCAGTAATAGGACGTATTAAAATGGCTGACGAACAGCAAGTAAACGGCGCCGCTCAAGACGACGCGCAACAGCAACAAGCTTTCCAAATTCAACGCATTTACACCAAAGATGTTTCATTTGAAGCGCCAAATGCACCTGAAGTTTTCCGTCAAGAATGGAAACCAGAGCTGAGCTTAGATTTGAACGTGAAAAACACCAAAATTGATGACGGTGTTTATGAAGTTGTTCTTAAAGTAACGGCAACCAACAAAATTGGTGAGACCGTTGCGTTTATTGGTGAAGTTCATCAAGCGGGTATCTTCTCAGTTTCTGACGCAATTGAAGAAGGTCAACGTGCGCATTTGTTAGGCGCTTTCTGCCCGAACATTTTGTTCCCATATGCACGTGAGTGTTTATCAAGCCTAGTTAGCCGTGCAACGTTCCCACAATTGAACTTAGCACCAGTTAACTTTGATGCGGTATTCGCACAACACGTTCAACAACAGCAACAGCAGCAACAAGCTGCCCAAGCTGACGCGTAATATCAGCGCAATCTATGCGTAATTCGCAAGTAACAGTGCTAGGCGCCGGTTCTTATGGAACTGCCCTAGCACTTTGTTTTGCTCGCAAGGGCACACAAACCTGTTTATGGGGCCGTGACGTCGAACAAATCGAAGCCATGGCGAAAACTCGCGAGAACACGCGCTACCTTCCAGGTATTCAACTTCCTGACACGCTTCATGTTACTGCTGATTTAGCGGAGGCTGTCGCCGACTGCAAAAATATTGTGGTGGTGGTGCCAAGCAGTGCGTTTGCGCAGGTATTAAAAGATATGCAGCCCAGCTTGTTGCCAGATGCACGCGTCGCATGGGCAACAAAAGGGTTAGAGCCAGAAACCGGTCGCTTACTGTTTGAGGTGGCGCAGGAAATTCTGGGCGATTCACACGCTCTGGCAGTGTTGTCTGGGCCCACTTTTGCGATGGAAATGGCCAAAGGGTTACCCACGGCAATTTCCATGTCGTCAACAGACCCGCAGTTTGTTGAAGAGCTCTCAGAATTATTGCATTGCGACCGCAGCTTCCGTGTTTACACCAACGATGACTTTATTGGTGTGCAGCTTGGTGGCGCCGTCAAAAACGTGATTGCGATTGGTGCAGGTATGGCCGATGGTATTGGTTTTGGGGCAAACGCGCGTACGGCACTCATTACGCGTGGTTTGGCAGAGCTGACGCGACTTGGCTTAAAACTTGGTGCGAAGCCAGAAACCTTTACCGGCATGGCTGGTTTAGGGGATTTGATTCTCACTTGTACCGATAACCAATCGCGCAATCGTCGCTTTGGTCTTGCCTTAGGGCAGGGCAAGTCAGTTGAGCAAGCGATGAAAGACATTGGCCAAGCTGTAGAAGGGTATCGCAATACGCGTGAAGTGGTTGCGTTGGCAAAGCGGCATGGTGTTGAAATGCCAATTTGTGAGCAGCTATACGATGTCTTGTATGGTGACACCACGCCTCAGCAAGCTGCTATTAACTTGCTGAGCCGGGCACGAACTTCTGAATAGTTGTTGCGTTAGCTGAGTAACTGTTGGGCAATGGTTTGCCATTGCTCATCAAAGTGCTCAGTTGGCGAACGCTTGAATTCAGAGCGAACGAATTGGGTGATTTTGCCATCGGCATAAGCCATCACTAAGTTCGCTAACATCCCCTCATCTAAACCGCCTCTGACTTGCTCGCGTAAACGGCGCTCGCGTAATACTTGCTTCAAATTCGCTTCAACTTTTTCGAAAATACCAAGCACACGACCGCGTAAACGTTCGTGTTCGCCAAGCAATGCGTCTCCGGTAAGGATGCGCGTGATGCCTGGGTTACGCGCAACGAAGGTGAGCACTAAACGAACAATCATTTCACAACGGGTGACAGTGTCTTTTTCGTTCTCAAGAATTTGATTAATGCGCGATAAAATGGCGTCTTCGGTGAAATCAATCAACCCTTCAAACATCTTCGCTTTTGAAGGAAAGTGACGATACAGCGCGGCTTCAGATACACCGACTTCGCTGGCTAAACGAGCGGTGGTAATGCGCTGTCCAGGGCTGGTTTCTAGCATGGTTGCTAGGGCAGCTAGTATTTCTTGTTTACGGTCTTGTTTCGCGGCCACGCAAAACTCCTTCTGTTTGTCGTTGATCGTTATTAGTTATTGGTTATTCGTTGTTAGTTCGTCGATAGAAGCTTTGCTGCTTGTTGCAGGATCTGTTGGGCGATGGCTGATTTGCTGGCGCGCGCAAGTGCTAGCTGCTGCACGGTGTTGTTTGTGTCACGCCAGAATAAAAGCATCGCGTTGTCTTCGCTATTGAAGCCAATGGTGGTGTCGCTGACGTCGTTGGCAGCAATCATGTTGAGCTTTTTGCGCGCCAACTTATCTTGTGCATAGTGTGCGACATCATTGGTTTCAGCAGCAAAACCGATGGTGAAAGGCGCGTTCGCAAGAGCCGCAACATCCGCAAGAATATCCGGGTTACGTACCAGCGTTATTTGCATACCATCATTGGATTTTTTGATTTTGCTATCGGCTACTTGTTCGGGGCGATAATCGGCAACGGCGGCACAGCCAATAAATACATCTGCATTTTCGACCGCCTGCATCGCAGCGGTATGCATTTGCTCTGCACTCACCACATCAACGCGCGTCACGCCGGTCGGCGTTGTTAAGTTCACGGGGCCAGCAATCAGGGTGACTTGCGCGCCCATCGCTTGAGCTGCTGCGGCGAGCGCAAACCCCATCTTTCCAGAGCTGTGATTACTTAAATAACGCACTGGGTCAATGGCTTCGCGCGTAGGGCCAGCGGTAATCACAATATGTTTGCCGGCGAGCTCTTGGTTTTGCGGTAGTAATAAACTGCAAATAACATCACGTAACTCAAGTGGCTCGGGCATACGACCAGCACCAACATCGCCACATGCCTGCGCACCACTTGCGGGGGTAATCACCTGGATGCCACGTTCGCGTAACAGCGCACAATTGGCTTGAACTGCGGCATGCGCCCACATTTGTTGATTCATCGCCGGCGCGACAGCAACAGGCGCGGCGGTGGCTAAACATAACGTGCTGAGTAAATCGCTAGCGTGCCCATGTGCGAGTTGCGCTAACGTATTCGCTGACGCTGGGGCAATGAATACCAGCTCGGCCCATTTCGCCAATTCAATGTGGCCCATGGCGGCTTCAGCCGCAGGATCAAGCAAATCGTGATGCACTGGGTTGCCAGATACCGCTTGTAGCGTCAGCGGTGTAATAAACGCCTGACCACCTTGGGTCAGTACACAACGCACATCGGCGCCATAATCTTTTAAACGACGCACTAATTCTGGCGTTTTATATGCGGCAATGCCACCGCTAATGCCAAGCAGAATGCGGCGACCAAGTAACGGCTGATTGGGGCTTGTACTCATAGTAAGTCCTTACCTTTAAACTCTTTTTACACTACCACGAATACAAAAATTGCGCGATATACAAATTTTCGCCAACTTAACATTCAGTGATTGCCGTACAGCGACAAGAATAGAGTCGTAATTCGCAAATGAGTGGGTGTGGCTGTGCTAATTTATCGGTTCAAATAATCGGTTCATTTCATAGATCAAGGAGCGATCATGGCAAGTGTGAAGGATTGGCCAGTAGCGGAGCGGCCGCGTGAAAAGATGGCTGAATTAGGTGTCGCGACATTAACTGACGCCGAATTGTTAGCCATTTTATTGGGCACTGGTATTCGTGGCAAAGACGTAGTGGCGTATTCCCGCGATCTGCTTAGCGAATTCGATGGGCTGGGTGGTATGTTAGCGGCAAGCGCTGAAACCTTAATGGAGCAACCTGGGTTGGGGCCTGCCCGCGTCATGCAACTCCAAGTGGTGATGGAGATATCGCGACGCTATTTGGCGTGGCAGTTACGTCGTGACGATGGCTTTACTCAACCGGCGATGGTAAGAGATTATTTAACCGCGCAGTTGCGCCATCAGCAGCGTGAAATTTTTGTGGTGTTATTACTCGATAGCCAGCATCGTTTATTGAAATACGTGGAATTATTTCAAGGCACCATCAATGCGGCGCCGGTCTATCCGCGGGAAATTATTAAATTAGTCATGCAACATAACGCCGCTGCCGTCATTCTCGCCCATAATCACCCGTCGGGCGTCGCTGAGCCAAGTCAGGCTGATCAGCGTGTGACCGAGCGGCTTAAGCGGGCCTTGAGCATGATCGATGTAGCCTTACTGGATCACTTCGTTATTGGTGCTGGAACACCAGTTTCATTTGCCGAACGCGGACTCTTGTAGTAAAGTATCGCCGCCGTTTACAGGATCAGAAAGATCAAAAAATATCAGCGATCACTTGATTGCCGGGCCGATTTGCTGTATAAAATGCGCCCTCGGATTCAAGGCAAGGCCGCGATGGGCGACAGGCGAGCTTGAAGCAATTTTGGAGTAAATAAACGATGTCACAAGTATGTCAAGTTACAGGAAAGCGTCCGGTTACCGGTAATAACCGTTCTCACGCGCGCAATGCGACCAAGCGTCGTTTCCTGCCGAACCTGCAATCTCACCGCTTCTGGGTAGAATCAGAAAAGCGTTGGGTTAAGTTGCGTATCTCTACTAAGGGAATGCGTATTGTTGATAAAAATGGTATCGACGCGGTGCTCGCAGATTTGCGCGCTCGTGGCGAGAAAGTGTAAGGAGCTAAACCATGCGTGATAAGATCCGTCTAGTTTCTTCTGCCGGTACTGGTTTCTTCTACACTACCGATAAGAACAAGCGCAACATGCCAGAAAAAATGGAAATCAAAAAATACGATCCAGTGGTTCGTAAGCACGTGATTTTCAAAGAAGCTAAAATTAAGTAAGCTTCTTCTGAGCACAAAAAACCCAGCCTAGCTGGGTTTTTTTGTGCCTGAAATTCTTGTCGATTAACGCGTGGGGTCAATCACGCCGTTAATACTTGTATTATGCCGATACCAACCGGTGATGCTGAAACGATCGCGATTGCCAGCCAATACTTCATGCACAAACACGTCACTAAGAAATACAACAAGTTTACCTGCTTCAGGTAAAATGGTTTCGAGCACTTCGCCGCGTTCACCATACATAACCAGTTGACCGCCGTCGGCTTCCTGCCAATCTGGGTTTAAATAAAATACCGTGGTGAGAATACGGTTACTGCGCCCCTTAAAAGCGTCGAGGTGCTTCCGATAAAATGCGCCAGGCGGATAGTGCGCCAAATGGCACTCGTAATCGAACAAGCCCATGAATAATTCACGGTTCACTTGCAGGCGTAACTCATCCATCATCGTTAAATAGGCACGTTCAAGCTCGAAATCACGCTGCAACCAACGAATTTTATCTTGGCGCACCGCCGTGTTGGTGGTGTATTGGTCGGCACGACCAATTCCCGCTTGCTGCCAATCCGATGCTTGCAATGATTGCGCATAATCAAACAAACGTTGACAATAAGGTGCTTCAAGATAGTTCGGCACAACCACGTAACCGCGTTCCGCGAGCTGATAAAAATCAATGGCAGAGGTGCGAAATGCGTTGGCGTCGAGTTGTACAGGAGCCGATAGTGTCAATGCGGTTAAACTCCAAGGTGCGTTGTTTCGTATTGATATCGTTGTCGCTAAAACTGCGACAAGCAAGAGTTGCGCGAATATAATGTAGCCGATGAATAAACACAAGCCACTGTGGATAGAGTATGCCTGAATTACCAGAAGTTGAAGTTAGTCGACGTGGCGTAGCGCCGCACCTTGAGAATCAAGAAATTAGTCGCGTGATTGTTCGTGATCATCGTCTGCGTTGGCCGGTATCGCCGGAATTAGAGCAACTGGGCGGCGCGCACATTAGCCAAGTTGAACGCCGTGCCAAATATTTAATACTGCACACCTCAAAAGGCTACGTGATTGTGCATTTAGGCATGTCCGGCGCCTTACGCGTGGTATCGGTAGAAACGCCGCCAGTTAAGCATGATCACGTTGATCTGGTACTGACTTCGGGCTTGTGTTTACGCTTTAACGACCCACGTCGGTTTGGCTGTTGGCTCTATTCTAAGGAGCATCCGAGCTTAGCGCACCCACTGCTCTGTGAACTCGGTCCTGAGCCATTGACTGACGCCTTTGATGCTGATTATTTATTTGCCGCATCACGCGGCCGTCAACAATCGATAAAAACCTTTATCATGGATAACCACGTGGTGGTTGGCGTAGGGAATATTTACGCCAATGAATCATTGTTTAAGGCTGGCATTCATCCGAAACGCGCGGCAGGCAAAGTCAGCAAACAGCGTTATCAGAAGCTGGTGCCAATTATTAAGGCAACGCTCGCCAAAGCCATTGAACAAGGTGGCACCACTTTGCAAGATTTCACTCAAGTGGATGGGCAGCCAGGCTACTTCAAGCAGGAGCTGATGGTGTATGGGCGTGGTGGCAAATTATGTATGACGTGTTCAGGCCGGTTAAAAGAAATACGGCTCGGGCAACGCAGTACGGTTTATTGCCCGAGCTGCCAACGCTAAGGCATGTGCCGTTGTAAAAACGGCACCAACTGCGCCACAAAGCCTTCCGGATCGCTAATAAACGGCGCGTGACTGCATTTGGGTGCAACGTAGCACTCGCTCTCAGGTAACCACGCACTTACGCGCTCAGCAACGCTTTTGGGCACAAGTGCGTCGAGTTTTCCATACATGCGCAAGCACGGCACCTGTAATTCTGGCAAACGCGAACGAAGATCAACGCTCGCCAACATATCTAAGCCGGCATCTAACACCTCTACGGACGCCATCGGCTTAGCAAATAACCATTCTTTAATTTGTTTGACGTCCTCGCGCGCATGCGGGGAGCCGAGTGATTGTAGCGCTAGAAAACGCTCGACGGTGCGCTTGAAATCTTTGCTAAGTTGCTTGGCAAAGGTATTCAGTATATGTGGTTCAATGCCCGGCCAATCGCTTTCAGAAGGCGTTCTTTCAGATGGAAAGAAAGGCGACGACGCTACGGTGGTTAAACTATAAAAGCGCTCTGGATGACGCAGCGCTAACGCAGTGGCGACCAGCCCCCCGAGTGACCAGCCAATTAAATGACAACGTTTTGGTAATGCGGCTAAAGTCAGCTCGCAGAGATTATCAAAATTCAACGGCATGTCATCTGGCCAAGACGATTCGCCATAACCTGGTAAGTCGAGACGATGCAACGTTCCAACTTGGGCCAATGGCTTCACGACTGGGGTCCAAATATTGGCGTTCAAGCCCCAGCCATGGAGTACAACAATATCCGTCCCTGTGCCCCTGACGGCACGCCAAACTGAAGCTACCATTTTAAATTCTCTATCACTGCGAAAGGATGCGTCTATGTTAGGGTATTGCTGGTTGTGTGATCAATCATTACGTATTGCCGAAACGAGTGGTCTATGCCATGTGTGTTTGCATGATCTGCCGCGGTTACCGCCGTCGTGTTTGCGGTGGCGCTGTCAGCGCCCAGAACTCGCCTTGGGCCGCTACTGGTTTGCAGCATTTCGCTGGCAGCCGGATATTCAGCATTTAGTGCACCGATTTAAATTCCAGCGTTGCCCAGAGCTCGCGGGCATTCTCGCGCCTTTTCTTGCCGCTCAAGTGCAGCATTGTTACCGAGAACAACCGGATGCTTGGCCAGATATGCTGGTGGCGATGCCAATGACCTACAAACGTTGGTGTCAGCGTGGCTACAACCAAGCAGGGCTACTCACCCATCAAGTGGCGCCGTTGCTACAACTCCCAGTCGCGACCGGTTTGCTGCGTCGAATTCGTGATGATGATGGCGCGCAACACCACGCGGGTGCGGGGCAACGATGGCAGAATATGCATCGCAGTATGCACTGCAGTCGGGATGTGAGTGGCTTAAAACTGGCGATTATTGATGATGTGTTGACCACCGGCGCATCCATGTCGGCGGCTGCCGATGCATTGATGCGACGCGGGGCCAAAGTGGTTGATGCGTGGGCGCTAGCTTACGCCGAGCCGCATCAACCAGATACTGAGGATTAGTGAGCGTGGGCGGCTTCGGCTGCTTCTGCAGCCGCCGCTTCCGCATTTTCCTCATCACTTAAGGTAGGTCGAACCTCAGGTGCTAAGAAAATTGCATTACTCAGTAACTTTGCACTGCCATAGAAGAAGGCACGGAAATTCATGTCATCGGCAAATGCGATGACACGACCAGAACCTTTGCGGTGCGCTACAATAGCGGCTTTATCAGCGAGAACCTCACGGTTTGGTTTGGCGGTGAAGCCGGCTAACAGAGGTTCTTTTTCACTATATTTGGCAACGGTCACAAACGGCGCATCAGGCACAACCATGGCGTTGGTGCTGTCTTTAAATACCGGCAGGCTTGCACGTGGGTAGCCAAATGCCAGTGGGTGCGTGGTATCTAATTGCACTTCAAAAATAGCACCGGCAAGACGACGTTGGCCATAGAAATCGTCCATATCGCCGTAGCTTAAGTCTTCTTGTTTGAAGGCTTCGCGGAACGTTTTATCGTCTACGAACTTCGCCCCAAGAATATCATGTTGGCTTAACCATTTGGCGCCACCTTGCTGACCAATAATCACACCGCCGTTGTTAACCCAGTTACGGAGCATGTCGGCGCTGTGTTTATTCAAGTTCGAGTAACGGCCATCAACCATAATAATATGGGTGTAACGGCTCAAATCTGAACGGTTTAAGCGGTCGGTATCAACCATCGACACCGGAATGCCAACGTGACGGTCTAGGTAATACCAAGCTTCACCGGCTTCATACATGTTGGCATCGGTACCAACGACCATCATGACATTCACTGGCTTCACCGGTGATAAATTACGGCTACCTAAATCCATACCACGTGGCGTTAAGCCAGAAGTAATCGCGTGTACTTTCACTTGGTTGTCGGTCGCAATC
>NCJS01000153.1 GCA_002279005.1 Idiomarina sp. 34-48-12
ACTAACTGCACTTGTGCAGCTGTTGCAATACGACGAGCATCGTCTTCAACAACCGCTAACGTCAATGACGAATCTCCCAATGCACCTACTGCATAAACGCTCACGCGTTGGCTTTCAGCGAGAGTTAACGCAGCGTCATCAATCACCACTGGCGTACCACCTGCTGCAGCAACATCAACCAGATAGTCACCACCAGGTAAGTTGATAAAATCGGTAAATTCTAAGAAAGCGAGGTCGGCAACAGCCGGCGTTGCTGCATTGTTGACAGTAATATCAACGGCTGGCGCATCGGCGCTGGCGCATTAGGCGCAGCATGAACCACCTGCACGCGGAAACTACCATCTGGAATATCAGAGACTGGGTTTTCAATAACGAGAGGTGCGATGGTTTCGTCTGCAACGCTACCAACGGCAAAAATTTCGTAACGGTTATCGCCACCGAACTCAAGATCAGCCGGTCCAATCACCGTTGCCACACTTTCGTCGGGAAGAATGCCGTCTACTTGAATGCTGTAGGTACCTTCTTCAAGCTCAAGTACGCCTGATGAAGCACCAAACGGAACACCTTCAAGTGCTGCGGTACCATCAACGAGAACGTTGACATCAGGTGCGTCAGCAACCGAATGATGCACACGCACAAACGTCGACGCTGGCGGCGGTGGTGGTGTTACGGTATTATCGGGGGTATCGTTATCGCTACCGCAAGCAGCGACTAAAACTGCTGCTGACAGCGCGAGACCAAGTTTTGTGATCCCATTCATGATTTAATCCTCATTGTGTGTATAGGCAAATCACACTACGAAGAAAGATTCAGGATGGGATCACTCTCAAAACTTATACAAGACTAATTTTTACACAACATTAATAGTACGAGTGTTCGCCTGGCTGGTGTTCTGTAACGTCTCGAACACCATTCAGCTCACCGGGAAATCGCTGTACAAGTTCTTTCTCAATGCCTTCTTTCAAAGTCACATCAACCATACTACAACCATTACAACCACCACCGAACTGCAACACGGCAATACCATCTTCGGTAATTTGGCTGACTGCAACTTTACCGCCATGGTTAGCTAATTGCGGGTTGATTTCAGACTGAATCACATATTCAACACGCTCAATTAATGGCGCATCGTCAGAGACTTTTTTCGCTTTCGCATTGGGTGCTTTCAGAGTTAATTGTGAGCCGAGATCTTGTTCTTCAAAATCAATGACCGCATCAATCAAAAATGGCGCACTGCCTGAGTCAACCACAGCGTCAAAACCGCTAAACGGCAATAACTCGTCATCCGGCTCGACTGCGTCTGGCGGACAATATGAAACGCCGCACTCAGCTGACGGGGTACCCGGGTTCACCACGAACACGCGGATATTGGTATTATCCGGCTGATCGGCAAGTAGCTTGCGAAAATGTGCTTGTGCACTTTCTGTAATACGAATCATGGGTTAACCACCTCACTGCTATACCTGAGTAATTTAGTAAGGTATATCTTATCGCAAATTTCGCGCATTGCATAGTAATCAACTTGGGAACAGCCACAGATTTTGCTAGGTTCGGAAGATTCATTTTCGCGATGCAAGATAGGAAAACCTTATGGCTCGTATTATTTCAATTGCGCTTGTTTGGTTACTGACCACGGCAACCGCCGCAGCAACCACGTTAGACGACTATTTACCAAAAGACGTCACCTATAACCCTGATATTTCAACGCCGAAAGAAGTTCTTGGCTATGAAGTTGGGGAATGGCATGTTCGCCCTGAGCAATTAGTGCGTTACATGGAAGTGTTGTCAGAAGAATCTGACCGCTTCTCGTTTGAAATCACGGGCTATACCCATGAGCGCCGTCCATTGGTGCTGGTTACCGTCACCACCCCAGAAAACCATCAAAACATTGATGAGCTTCGCGACGCGCACATTGCATTGTCTGATCCAAATCGTAAAGGCGACCCAGATAACGCACCTCTTGTTTTATACATGGGTTACAGCATTCACGGTGACGAGCCGAGTGGCAGTAACTCAGCGCTGCTTTATGCCTACTATCTTGCCGCCGCACAAGGCGACAAAATTGAGCAAGTATTGCAAGACACTATTATCTTGCTCGACCCAAGCTACAACCCAGACGGTCTAGCGCGCTTTGCACAATGGGCGAACCAATATAAGAGCCAGAACTTGGTGAGTGATACGCAACATCGCGAACACGTACAGCCAATGCCACGAGGCCGTGTGAACCATTATTGGTTCGACCTCAACCGTGACTGGTTGTTGTTGCAGCACCCAGAGTCACGCGCTCGCATTGCTAACTTCCAAAAATGGAAGCCAAATGTGTTAACGGATTTCCATGAAATGGGAACCGACAGCACGTTTTTCTTCCAGCCTGGTATTCCGTCGCGTAAAAACCCAAATACGCCGGACGAAAACGTCAAGCTGACCCAAACATTAGCTGAAGGTCATGCAGCAGCACTTGATGAACAAGGCCGTTTATATTTTACCGAAGAAGCGTTTGACGATTTCTACGTAGGTAAAGGTTCAACCTACCCAGACGTCCAGGGCGCAATCGGTATTTTGTTTGAGCAAGCATCAAGTCGCGGTCACGCGCAAGATTCAATTAATGGTGTATTAGAGTTTCCATTCACCATTCAAAACCAGTTCACAACATCGTTAACCAGCATGTATGGCGCGCATGCCAACAAGCGTTGGTTTAATGATTACCAGCAGCGTTTCTATGACGACGCCATGGCTGCCGCCGACAAAGCTGGCTTCAAAGGCTATTTGATTGGTGATTCCACTGACCCGGCGCGTGTTAATGAGATGCTTAACGTGTTATCGCAACACGGCATTAAAGCGTATGCGCTGACCGATACCATCAAAATTGATGGCAAAACTTACCCTGCGGATGAAAGCTACTATGTGCCACTGGCACAAGAGCAGTACGTATTGATTCGCGCTATTTTTATGGATCAGCAAAGCTTCAAAGACAACACCTTCTATGATGTATCAGCGTGGACGTTCCCGCATGCTTTCAACGTCAACTTTGATAAATTTGATGGTTGGAGCATTAAAACCGCCGATACACCATGGCAAAAACCAGCAGCGCAACAAATAGAGCTGGCACAAAATGCTTATGCGTATGCGTTTGAGTGGCACAACTACTTCTCACCGCGCACCTTAAACCGCTTGCTGCAAGCTGGTGTGCATGTGCGTCAGGCGAACCAAGAGTTTACGGCAAA
>NCJS01000154.1 GCA_002279005.1 Idiomarina sp. 34-48-12
TCACAATAGAAACTCGTATTCGGCGTCAGCGTAAATGGTAATTCGGTTAAGCCGTAATGCTTTTGATACATAGCGGTCTCAGTTTCCGTACCATTGCTTCAAAATTTCGCTAGAACGGTCCAATTCGTCCTGCCAAGTATCCACCCCAACCACCGTTGGACGGATCAATATCACGAGCTCTTTTTTCTGTTCGACGCGGCGTTTATTTTTGAAGAGGTTGCCGACAACTGGAATATCACCCAACAACGGCGCTTTCGCTTCCGTATCGGTGTACGAGGTTTGCATTAATCCACCCAAGACAACTATTTCACCGTTACGAGCTTTCACGATAGTGTCACTTTCACGAATGTTACTTTGTGCTAGCGGCAGTACAAAGGTGTCATTGTTTAGCTTAACCACCTTTTCTTGCTCAGTGGTTTCAACTACCGATGGATGCACATGCAAAATCACTTCACCGTCTTCGCTGATCTGCGGGGTAATATCTAACGAGATACCAGAGAAGAACGGCGTCAGTTCGATATTCGGTGTCGATGTTGTTGCTGTGCCAGTCACCGTCGTGGTTGACACATTGGTCACAAAGTATTCGTCTTCGCCAATTTTGATGACCGCTTTTTGATTATTTGCTGCGCTTACGCGAGGGTTAGAAAGCACCTGCACGTTGCCTTGAGTCTGCAACAGGTTCAACGCTCCGGTGAACTCGCCAACGTTTAACGTCATCCCGAACACACCGCCAAGGCCACCGCCAACAATACCAGAACCACTCATACTGATGGTTCCAGCCGAGCTGCCAGCTTTAAAAATATCATTCCAATTTATACCCTGCTGATAGTCATCATTGAGTGCGACTTCGACAATCCGCGCTTCAAGAATCACCTGGCGTTGCAAGCGGCGCTGGGCTGATTCAAGAAACTCACGCGCAGCACGAAGTTCCCTCGGCAACGCCGTTACCGTCACTAAGCCAGCTTGCGGCGCTACGACCACGCGGCGTCCTTCGCCAGGCCCAACAATGCCTTCAATGATGGCCTGCAACTCACTCCACCAATCGGTTTCAGAAGAGCTACTAATTGATGACCCGTTGGTTTGCATGCCATTGAGGTTTTGTGACATCGCATTGTTGTTCACACCACCCTGATTACCTAATAAGTTGTTGTTGGCATTGCCACCATATTGATTGTTACCGCCATTATTGCGGTCGTTATCTTTCACACCGCCCGAACTCACGCTTGTCTGTGATAGCCCCATACGACGCAGCGCCAAGTAATCCAACGCGATGGTTTCACTGCGTAACCCAGCAGGGAAGACACGAATCATGTTGCGCTCTTTGCGCACTTGGTAACCATAGATATCGCTAATGACATCGAGCGTTTCGGTTAGCGTAACATCTTTAAGGTTGACGGTAATTGTGCCCGCTACGTCAGGGTGAACAACGATGTTGTAAGGTGAGTCGGTCGTTAAACCCGCAAAAAACTGTGCCGCAGGAACTTCATTCGCAGCAATAGAGAAACGTGGCTCAGCCAAAAGTTGCTGACCCGCTTCACGTAATTGATTGTTTTGACCTCGTAGGCTTTCACGCACAGATTCCGGTAATGGTGGACGCTCCATCCCTGTTCTACCAGATGCTCGCTCTTGCAACGCACGTTGAGCCTCAACAGGTTGACGCTCGGGTTGATGAGCACAGGCGGTCACCAAAACTAAGGCGATGCTAATCAAGCCTGCTCGAATCATAAATTGCTCCCTGCTGCTGGTTTTGGCGGTAACGCTGAAAAGCCAAACAGTCTTATCGTTAAATCTTTGCTACTACGCGTGTCACGTAAACTCACGTCACTCAATTGAATTGCTGTCACTCGGTATGGGCCTACGGTTTCACCAACAACTTTCCAATCGCCATTGATGAGGGCTTTGCGTTGCTCACCAACCCACTGAATTGACTGTAATTTCAACGTCTCGTTCACAGTAGCTGGGCTACCGGCACGTTCAATGACGCGTGGCGGCGCTGTAGGATCACGCATCGCCTGTTGTGCTAGCGTTGGCAAGCTTATCAACAATACGATGAGTATCCCACTAGCTCGCAACATAATCTCGCTCCAAGCTGATAGTATAAATTTCTAAGGTCAATTCTGCGTCAGGCGCTTGCAGCACATGGTAATCCAAACGCTGCCAATAGAAGGACCAGTTTAACTTCTCAAGCTGTTGCAGATAGTTACTGAGCGAGAAGTAATTGCCACGAATCACAAGCTGCAAGCGGTGACGAAAGATACCGGTGTCTTGGCTCATTTCATCTTGATAAATAAGCTCAGCCGGTAACGCCTCGGCCGATTGCACTTTCACGTTACTGGCTTGATCTAAGAGCGCTCGCAACAGAGCGCGGTTATCTGCAGCACTCACGTAGTTGGCTTCTTGGTTCAGCTGTTGATCAACTTGCAGCAGGCTTGCCTGTAGTTGCTCTAAACGACGTCGCTGAGCCGCTTGAGGATCACCAGCCAAACGTTGCTCTAGTTGTTTTACTTCACGCGATAATTGATCGATCTGACTCTGCTGCATTTGCTGCTTCGCTGTTTCCGCCTGAATCATTTCAAGCGCAGGTCGTAATCCAAACCAATAACTTAAATAAATAATCAAAAATAGCGCAGCAAAAAACCAAACGCGGCGTCGTTTTGTTTCTACCGCTTCAAATTGTTTTTGCCACTTTAGCCACCGCTCTTTCATCGCGCTGCCCCTGAATTTGTATTCGGACGCGCCATCAAGCTGCTGTGCTGCAAACTACCCACCGTAAAATCGAGAACACCTGAGGTTTCCACATCGCGTAATTCGAACACCCCAAATTGCCGACCACTTAATGTGTCATAATTTGAGAAACTGGCTAACCACAACGGTAACGCACTGGCGTTGGAGGTTTTGCCTTGCAATGTCAATTGCCCATTCGCAATCAATATACGTTGAAGCCATATCGCATCCGTATCAGCACGAGCGAGCTCTTCAAGCACCTTGGCAAAGCTTGCTTCTTTGGTTTGGGTCACGCTTTGCATTTGTTGCAGTAATCGTTGGCGTTGTGCAATATCAATTTCGATTTGCTCGATCTGTTGCGCCATTTCAGGGTTATTCATAGCCTGGCGTAATTGATTCTGCTTCGCGATCAATTGCTGTTGCGATTGGCTTAAGTTATGCGCCATACGTTGGGTAGTTATCACCGACTGATTTGCCCAGAACGACATAGCTAACGAACT
>NCJS01000155.1 GCA_002279005.1 Idiomarina sp. 34-48-12
TAGCTGAAGAAATCGTTCAAACTCAAGGGGCATTGCATGACTAATTCAAAGAAGTTTGCCTTAGTGACGGGTGCAGGTCGTCGATTTGGCTTGGCTCTGGCACATGCTCTGCTTGATGAAGGTTATCAAGTGCTCGCACACTATAATACTTCTAAAAACGACATTGCTAAACTTGAACAGCGCGGCGCTATTGGCTTACAAGCAAACTTAGCTCATTTAAATGACGTCCACCAATTGATTCATGCGGTGCAGCAGCATTGCCCGAAATTGCATTTATTGGTTAACAACGCCTCATGCTTTTTTGATAACCAACGTGTGGATGAAAGTGATGCCAATCTCGTCGCAGTGTTAAATGTGCACACCGCAGCGCCCTACTTGCTAATAAACAAGTTACAGCAGCAGCTCACTAATGCCGAAGGTAGTGTCGTTAATATCACCGATATCTATGTTGATAGTCCTTCTACCGACTATATTGCGTATTGTGCTGCGAAAGCTGGTTTAGCAAGTTTGACGCAAGCGTTTGCCAAAAAATTAGCCCCAGCGGTGCGCGTCAACGCAATCCAGCCGGGGCCAATATTATTTTTGCCTGAGCACGATAGCCAGCACCGTCAAAAAGTACTCGCTGAAACACCACTCAACCTTGAAGGTGGTTTAGAGCCGATGATAGCTGCGGTGCGCTTTTTACGCGACAACCCATTTATCACCGGCGAATCCATCAAAGTTGATGGTGGCCGCGCTTTGACCATTTAGGCCGCAAGCATTTGTCGCAGTACATAGTGTAAGATGCCGCCGCTACGGTAGTACTGTAATTCATTACCCGTATCGATGCGGCACTTCACTTCAAACTCAACGATTGAGCCATCAGCCTTTTTCGCTTTCACTTTCAGCATTTGACCTGGTTTCAAATCATTATTGATTCCGACAATGCTGATTTGCTCATCACCCGTTAGCCCATGTGCTTGCACGCCTTCGCCGTCAACGAACTGCAGTGGTAAAACACCCATACCAACCAAGTTCGAGCGGTGAATTCGCTCAAAGCTCTCGGCGATAACAGCTTTCACACCCAGTAACGTCGTACCTTTCGCTGCCCAATCGCGGCTTGAACCGGTACCGTACTCTTTACCCGCTAAAACAACCAACGGTGTGCCTTCTTGCTGATATTGCATCGCTGCGTCATAGATAGCCATTTGCTTGCCACTTGGCACATGACGCGTAAAGCCACCTTCAACACCGTCTAACATTTGGTTCTTAATGCGAATGTTGGCAAATGTGCCACGCATCATCACCTCATGGTTACCACGACGCGAACCGTATGAGTTGAAGTCTTTCACCGCCACACCATTTTCTTGCAAGTACTTACCTGCCGGTGAGTCCGGTTTAATTGAACCAGCCGGTGAGATATGGTCGGTCGTGATCGAATCAGCAAATACAGCCAATACTCTTGCATCATTGACATCCGCAAGCGGCGCTAATGGCTTATCAATACCAACGAAGTACGGCGGGTTTTTCACGTAAGTTGAATCGTCACTCCAGTTGTAGGTTTTACCCTCGCCAATTGGAATAGAACGCCACTCTTCGTCGCCTTTAAACACTTCACTATATTCTTTGCTGAACATTTCGCCATCAACCAAGCGCACCGCTTCGGCAATTTCGGCAGTTGTTGGCCAAATATCTTTCAAGTAAACCGGATTACCCGAACTATCTTCAGCAATTGGATCCTTACTCAAATCAATGCGTGTTGTTCCCGCTAACGCATACGCAACCACTAACGGTGGTGACGCTAACCAGTTGGCTTTAACATCCTGGTGAATACGCCCTTCGAAGTTTCGGTTACCAGACAGTACCGATGATACGGTTAAGTTACCTTCACGAATGGCATCGGTGATTTCATCCGGTAATGGGCCTGAATTACCAATACACGTGGTACAGCCATAACCAACAAGGTTAAAACCGAGTTTATCTAAATATTCAGTTAAACCCGCTTTGGCTAAATAATCAGTCACAACTTTTGAGCCAGGAGCTAACGAAGATTTCACCCAAGGCTTGCGATTAATGCCTTTCTCAAGTGCCTTTTTCGCAACCAAACCAGCGGCCATCATAACGCTTGGGTTTGAGGTATTCGTACACGACGTAATCGCAGCGATTACCACATCGCCATGCGATAGACTGTAATCCTTACCCTTCACCTTAATTGCTTTGTCTTTCTCAGCAGACTGACCATTGGTTTCTAAGAACAAATCAAAGGCTGAGCCCAGCTGTGGCAAACCGACGCGGTCTTGCGGACGCTTCGGCCCTGCTAATGATGCTTCAACGGTACTTAAATCTAATTCTAATGAATCAGTGAACACAGGTTCGTTACCTGACTCACGCCACATGCCCTGCGCTTTGGCATATGCTTCAACTAAGGCAATGGTATCGTCGTCGCGGCCTGATAATTCCAGATAACGCAAGGTTTCTTGATCAACTGGGAAGAAGCCACAAGTTGCACCATATTCTGGCGCCATATTACCGATAGTTGCACGATCAGCGAGTGGCAAGTGGTCTAAGCCTGGGCCGTAGAACTCCACAAATTTACCCACAACGCCGTGCTTGCGTAGCATCTGCGTAACGGTCAATACTAAATCAGTTGCGGTCACGCCTTCTGGCAATTTACCTGTCATACGGAAACCAACAACTTCTGGAATCAACATCGAAACCGGTTGTCCCAGCATTGCGGCTTCCGCTTCAATACCACCTACACCCCAACCGAGTACACCAAGGCCATTAATCATAGTGGTGTGCGAATCGGTACCTACCAAGGTATCCGGCATCACATAAGTTTTGCCGTCTTGTTCTTTCGTCCACGCAACTTTAGCTAAGTATTCCAAATTCACTTGGTGACAGATACCTGTACCAGGCGGCACCACGCGGAAATTTTCAAACGCATTCTGGCCCCAACGTAAAAATTGATAGCGCTCGAAGTTACGTTCCATCTCAATACGAACGTTTTCTTTAAAGGCTTCTGGGGTCGCAAATTTATCCACCATCACCGAGTGGTCAATCACCAAATCGACCGCCGACAATGGGTTAATCTGATTCGGATCTTGGCCTGCTTTTGCAACGGCGTCGCGCATTGCAGCTAAATCAACAACGGCTGGTACACCGGTAAAATCTTGCATGAGTACGCGCGCTGGGCGGTACTGAATTTCTCGATCTGAGCTACGCTTATCAAGCCATTTCGC
>NCJS01000156.1 GCA_002279005.1 Idiomarina sp. 34-48-12
TTAAACGCGCTGCGCTGGCTCGCGCTTTGATTCGAGAGCCTGATATGTTATTTCTTGATGAGCCAACCGCAGGGCTTGATCCAATTAGTGCGGCAGCATTTGATCAACTCATTTTAACCTTATCAAAAGCACTCGGTTTAACGGTGGTTTTAGTCACCCATGATCTCGATACACTCCATGCCATTTGCGATCGCATCGCCGTACTTTCTAACAAGCATATTATCGCTGTCGATACCCTAGCGAATGTGGCGAAGCATCAGGATGAGTGGATTCAGTCCTATTTTCACGGCCCTCGAGGGCGCGCGATCACCGATAAACCGCCGCGCTTGCAATATTCAGCCCCACTCTCGGAGAACTAACCCATGGAAACAAAAGCGCACCATATTATTGTTGGTCTTGCGACGCTAGCGCTACTGCTGGCTGGGCTCGCTTTCACGCTTTGGTTAGCGAAGTCAGACTCTGAGCAGGCATATAAAAGTTATGATGTCTTGTTTAAAGAACCAGTTTCCGGTCTCACGGTTGGTAGCCCCGTTCAATTTAATGGGATTAACGTTGGTGAAGTGACTCAGCTAAGACTCGATAGCAACGATGCCCGCATGGTAAGGGCTCGTATTCGAATTACGACGGAAACGCCAATCACGCAAGCAACCAAAGCGTCGAGAACGCTATTAAACATCACTGGCGCAAGTGGCATTGCTCTTGAACAAAGTGTCGCTAAGAGCGAGCCTATCAACCATCAAAATGGCGTGCCTGAAATTGTGGCAGAGCCGTCTGAATTAACCCAGTTACGGCTCAATACGGAAGAATTATTCGTTAATGTGAGCCAAATGATTAACAACGCAAATCGGTTGTTTTCTGAAGATAACATGCAAGCGATTGAGTCTATTCTAACCAACGTTGATACATTTAGTAGCGAGCTTGCAGAACAGTCGCAGAATTTCGCTTCCGTACTAGACAACTTGCAAAGTAGTACCAAGCAACTCAATGATTCCCTCGTATCATTAGAGAGCGAGTTAACCGAGCGAAGTGCACCGCTTTTTGAGAAAGCCGACCAAACCCTGGGCAACTTAGCTGATGCCAGTCAGCAGCTCAGCGAGTTAATGCGACAAAATCGAGGCAATATTGATGCTGGTATGGCGGGCATTGCGGAAGTAGGCCCAACCTTGCTTGAACTACAGGTTACCCTGAAGCGTTTAAACGCCATAGCCGCTCGCTTCGAAACGGAACAAATGAAGGAATATCAACCATGATGCTGAAAAATTTAGCGCTAGTAATTGGAATTGCGCTCTGTGCAACAGGGTGCAGCGTGTTACCGGAAGCGAAGCCAATCGATTTTTATACTTTGCAGCCAGCGCGGGTGAATCAGAGCGATTCCGTCAAGTTATCGCATATTCGCGTTGCCGAACCAGAGCTCACCGATGCTTTGCAGCTTGAGCGAATAGTCCGTATCACCCCTCAAGGCAGCATCTTGGCCTATCCAAATGCGAAATGGAGTGCATCCATTGCAACACTTTGGCAAAGCTGGATACTCGATGCATTGTGGCGCGACAGCCGATTTGAGCATATTAGTTCAGCGCAACAAGGGCTTGATAGTCACTGGCAACTTTCCGGACGGTTACAATCACTTCATATTGAAGAAGCCAGCGCAGGGCCAATTGCGATAGTGCGCTATGATGCTCAGCTGATTGACATCAAACAGCGCAAAGTCATCAAGAGTGAAAGTTTCGCAGCACAAGTGCCGGTAGCGGATGATAAAGTGAGTGACGCAATTTATGCGCTGAGCGCAGCAAGTTCAGAAGTTGGCGAGAGTTTACTTGAGTGGTTAGCGGCGTCAGAGCAATGACGCCGCTATGCAATATTGCTGCTTTTATGGCTTAACCAAACGTGCCTACAAACGCTTGAACACCCTCTTGCTTTAACGCATCAAGAGCTTCATCCAGTGCTTCTGCATCTGTTTCAAAATGATCTTCCCACACGGTCGAGTTGTTATCCGCATCAACAATTTCAAGAATCCAATTACTATCTTCTGTACGATAGATGTCAATGCTGACAGTTAAACCATCAGCCGAGTAGTCTTGGCATAACGGGCTTTGAATATATTCGACTGCGTCAGTCATTCGATTTCCTTAATAGAATACGTCGTAAAATAGATTGGCATTCTAACACTGCCATAAAAAAAAGGGCATCCATATCGGATGCCCCTTTTCCTATTCGCTTAATCAACGATTACAGACTAGCTAATCCACTGTTCAAAGTAGTTGACGGGCGCATTGCCTTATCAACCAAATCAGCATTTGGTTGGTAATATCCACCAATTTCAACTGACTGACCTTGTACACCGTTCAACTCTTCAACAATCTTCGCTTCGTTCTCGTTTAAGAACTTAGCGAGTTTGCTAAAGCGCTCTGCTAGCGCAGTATCTTTGCTCTGCGCTGCAAGAGCTTCAGCCCAGTACATACCGAGATAGAAGTGACTACCACGGTTGTCGATCTGACCTAGTTTACGCGCCGGTGACTTGTCATTTTCTAAGAATTTCGCGGTCGCCGCATCAAGGGCATCGGCAAGAATTTGCGCACGCTCATTGTTGTTGCGTTGTGCGAGATGCTCAAGTGACGCCGCCAGTGCCAAGAATTCACCAAGTGAATCCCAACGTAAGTAGTTCTCTTCAACAAACTGCTGAACATGCTTCGGTGCAGAACCACCAGCGCCAGTCTCAAACAAGCCACCACCGTTCATCAAAGGAACAATCGACAACATCTTCGCCGACGTACCCAGCTCAAGAATTGGGAATAAGTCAGTCAGGTAATCACGTAATACGTTACCAGTAACAGAGATGGTATCTTTACCATCTTTCATGCGCGCTAAGGTGTGTTTCGTCGCTTCAGTTGGTGCCATAATACGTAAATCAAGACCGTCTGTATCGTGCTCTTTTAGGTACTCGTTTACTTTTTTGATGAGTTCAGCATCGTGCGCACGATTTTCATCCAACCAGAAAACGGCTGGCATACCGCTTAAACGAGAGCGATTTACCGCTAATTTCACCCAATCACGAATTGGTGCGTCTTTTACCTGACACATACGCCAGATATCACCCTTTTCAACATCATGGGAGAATACAGTTTCGCCCGCTTGGTTTAATACAACCACAGTACCATGCGCTGGAATTTCGAAGGTTTTATCGTGTGAGCCGTATTCTTCAGCGCGCTGGAATTTCGAAGGTTTTATCGTGTGAGCCGTATTCTTCAGCTTTCTGTGCCATCAAACCAACGTTTGGCACCGTCCCCATTGTGGATGGGTTAAATGCGCCGTGCTCTTTACAGAAATCGATAGTCGCTTGATACACACCTGCGTAACAACGATCAGGAATCATCGCTAACGTATCTTGTGTTTTTCCTGCACGGTTCCACATCTTACCGCCATCACGAATCATCGCTGGCATAGATGCATCAATGATGACATCACTTGGTACGTGCAAGTTAGTGATACCTTTATCAGAGTTCACCATTGCGAGCTCCGGCTGTAGGTCATATATAGCTTGGATATCAGCTTCTACTTCAGCGCGTTGATCTGCTGGAAGTTCAGCGATTTTCGCTAATACATCACCAAAACCATTGGTCGCATCAACACCTAA
>NCJS01000157.1 GCA_002279005.1 Idiomarina sp. 34-48-12
TGACGATGTGAACGCACGGGATTGGAAAGACGTTATTTGGGCCATGACGACCCGAATGGATCCGGCGCGCGATACGGTTTTGATTGAGAATACGCCAATTGACTACCTCGATTTCGCATCACCAGTTTCAGGGCTCGGTTCAAAAATGGGAATGGATGCAACGAATAAGTGGCCAGGTGAAACGGATCGTGAATGGGGCGTGCCCATTGTCATGGATGCTGAAGTGAAGCAACGCGTTGATGCATTGTGGGACGAACTGGACATTCTTTAAGGAAACTAAGCTGTTATGAAACAATTCGTGTGTCGTGTTGCGACCATAGAAAATTTGACGCCAACTGTTTATCGCATTGTATTAGCGCTACCAGAGCCGATTGAGTTTCAAGCGGGGCAATATATTCAAGTGGTGATGGGTGAGCGTGACAAACGACCGTTCTCGATTGCTTCGTGTCCTTCGAAAACTTCGGAACTGGAACTTCATGTTGGTGCCACGCCAGATAATCCGTATGCGATGGAAGTTCTACAAAAAATGCGAGACACCGGAGAGATCATGATAGAAGCTCCTCTTGGCAACGCATGGCTTCGTGGCGACAGTGAGCGCCCACTTATATTGATTGCTGGCGGTACTGGAT
This sequence comes from Idiomarina sp. 34-48-12, assembly GCA_002279005.1. Lineage (GTDB taxonomy): Bacteria > Pseudomonadota > Gammaproteobacteria > Enterobacterales > Alteromonadaceae > Pseudidiomarina. The sequence continues at coordinate 630 of NCJS01000157.1, forward strand.
TTTCATATACTTGGTCAATTTTACAAGCGCACTTGCGTAGTGACTCGAAGCGCCCCGTGACGCTCTACTGGGGTGGACGCAAGCCAGAAGATTTGTACCTCGATAAACAGCTACAAGAGCTCTCCGATAGTCATGCGAATATGCATTACCGCCCAGTCGTTGAGCAGGCGCCTGAAACTTGGCATGGCGCGCAAGGCTTGGTTCACCATGCGGTAATGGCTGAACAGACGGACCTCAATGAAGCTGATATTTACGTGGCTGGACGCTTTGAAATGGTGCGAGTCATTCGTGATGCATTTCATGCACAAGGTTTACCGCTGTCTCAACTTTACGGCGATGCACTGGCATTTATCTAACCGCTTCTGTTATACTCGCCGCGCAATTTACCAAGGGGTGCCTTGCTGACACAGATTTGTGCAGTTTGGCTGAGATGCAGTTTTGCGAACCCTTTGCACCTGATCCGGTTAATACTGGCGTAGGGATGGTAGCAATCAAACTCCATTATAAAACCTGCCCGACCGGATTGTTTCTGAACAAGTTTTTGAGGAAATAATCCATGTTATCACCTGCTTTATTATTCGTTGCAGCAGTTGCTGCCGAAGACCCGATTGAACGCATTGCTGTTCAAGGGCACTATCGATCGTTATATGTCAATGAAGCGCCAACCAGTGTGTCAGTGCTCACTTCAGATGCAATGGGGCAACGTCATGGCACGCATATGGAAGACGTACTAAACGTCATTCCGAATCTGAATTTCTCTAGCGGCAGTTCTCGTGCTCGCTTTCTACAAATTCGTGGTATCGGTGAGCGCAGTCAGTTTGTTGACCCGATTAATCCATCGGTTGGCATACTCATTGACGGTATTAACTACAGTGGCTTAGGTCAGGCCGCGCAGCTTTTCGATATCAGCCAAGTAGAAGTTTATCGTGGGCCGCAAAGTGGGCGCTTTGGTGCTGATGGTATGGCCGGTATGTTAGTGCTTGAGAGCACTACAGCGCGCGATAAGTTTGATGGCTTTTGGCAACTCGGCGCAGCGAATTATGGTGCCGTTGAGGGCGGATTTGCTGCCGGTGGTGAGCTCGGTGCACTTGGTCGTGCTCGGTTGAGCGTTTATCAGCAAGCTGATGATGGTTTCACTGAGAATACCTACTTACAACGTGACGATACCCAATCACGTTCAGAGCGCATAGCTCGTTTCAATTTGTGGACGGATATTGCTGATCATTGGCAGTTACGGTCAACCGCGCATCTGTACCGCCAAGACAATGGTTATGATGCATTTTCGCTGGATAATACTCGGCAAACGTTGTCCGATGAACCTGGCGAAGATGATGCAACCATGAAGGCTGCACGTATGGCGTTAACCTACAGTGGCGCAGATACGCACGAAACGGTGTTCAGCTACAGTGTTTTAAGCGCTGATACGTTGTATAGCTATGACGAAGATTGGAGCTACGTTGGGATTGCTCCGGGCTGGGAATATTCATCTACGGATGCATATTGGCGTGAACGTCTTGAACATACTTTTGAAGCTCGCTGGCTAAGTACACAACCGATGAACTTGATGGGACTGTCAACCGACTGGGTTATCGGTTGGTATCATCTTAATCGTGATGAAAATTTACGACGTGAGTTCATGAACTGGGATACATACGCCGATGATATGTTTAACAGTGATTATGAAAGTAAACGCCACGCACTTTATGGTGAAATCACCCAATACTTGAGCGATCAATGGCAGTTGACCACTGGTTTGCGTCTGGAGCGATATCGCAACGCTTATCAAGATTCCAACACGGTGGGAGTTAAACCTCGAGACACCATGCTCGGCGGGCGAGTGAGTTTAAGCTACAGTCCAACAGCTGGGCAGATGACTTATTTAACCTGGTCTCGCGGCTATAAAACCGGTGGTGTTAACGCCGAAGCGCTTGGCAAAGCAACAGATAACCCAGAACTTGAGGAGTTCTTGTTGCAGCGTTCAAGCTTTGCGCCCGAATATTTAACCAGCCTCGAAGCCGGTTATAAGTACATTAATGCAGATGATACGTTGTCGCTCAATGTGGCTTTATTTGCGCAAAATCGTGATGATGTACAGCTGAAAAGTTGGATAAACCGCGCGCAAACCTTTATTGGCTACATTGAAAATGCTGCTGGTGGCAAAGCGTATGGTCTGGAAGCTGAGTTGAATGTAGAACTGACACCACAAGTATGGTGGTTTACCAACGTTGGCTTACTGAATACAAAAGTTGAAGGTTTCGTCACCGAAGATGGCATCGACATGGAAGGCCGCGATCAAGCTCACGCGCCAAGCTATCAGGTTAATACGGGTATTAACTGGCAAGTGACTGAAAATTTGAGTGCCACGGTGCAAGTAGATAGCAAAGATAGCTTCTATTTTTCTGATTCACACAATAGCCAAAGTGAGTCTTACAACTTGTTGCATGCGAGTTTACAGTGGCAACTTGATGCGTGGCGTATTACCTTGTGGGGACGTAATTTAACCGACGAAGATTATGCCACTCGAGGCTTCTACTTCGGCAACGA
>NCJS01000008.1 GCA_002279005.1 Idiomarina sp. 34-48-12
TTAATTTCAAAGTGTTACGATGAAAAATAAATTTATGAATACATCTGCATAGTCAATAATTACTAGCGAAACCTAACTCGCCTGAGTTGTGAAATTAGCCAATTTTTCGGCAAAAAGTGCACGAGCGGATGTTACTTCATGGTATGCAGCCTCCAGCACAGGGCGCGCTGCAGTAGCTTGTGGACCAAGTTGACTGAGTACTTGCCGCCACTTTTTAGCCCCAGGCCCACCTTGAAACAGCCCGATCATGTGTCGCAATACATGCCAAGGTCGACCACCTTGCTCAACATGTCTATCCGTGTACGCAATCATGGTTTCGATAACGGACTCAACGTCAACGCTGTGATGATGCCCTAATAAATCATCAAACTCGGTCAATAGATAGGGGTTTTGATAGGCTTCGCGACCAATCATCACGCCATCGACATACTGAAGATGCTCTCTCATTTCAGCAATGCTTTTAATGCCGCCGTTAATAGACACGTGCAGATGTGGATAACGCTCTTTCATGCGATAAACACGATCGTAGCGAAGTGGTGGAACGTCACGATTTTGCTTCGGGCTCAGCCCTTTCAGCCAAGCATTGCGGGCATGTAATGTAAAATGCTGACAGCCGGCATCCATAACCGGCTCCATAAATGCTTGAAGATACTCATCGCTGTCGTGTTCATCAATGCCAAGTCGAGTTTTGACGGAAACAATGGTATTTGGCGCGGCTTCGCGCATTGCTTTAACACACGCCGCAACGGTTTGCGGTTCAGCCATTAAACAGGCGCCGAAACTGCCGTTTTGCACCCGATCTGACGGACAGCCAACATTAATGTTTACTTCTTGATAGCCGCGCTCGGCCGCTCGTACGGTGCATTCAGCCATGGCGGCAGGGTCACTACCACCAAGTTGCAAAACCACGGGCTGCTCTTCAGGATTAAACTGCAGAAAGTCCATTTTCCCGTGGATAATCGCGCCTGTAGTCACCATTTCAGTGTAAAGCACTGATTTTTGAGTCAGTAACCGGTGAAAATACCGACAATGCCGATCGGTCCAATCGAGCATCGGCGCAATAGAAATTAAATTGTCGGCATCATAATAGGTCATCGTACTTCTTCACTGCTGGTTCAATTCGAGCGCGCGATTCTACCACTCTCTATTAGTGAGGGCTAGCCACAACCGGAGCCCGACGTGCCTGCGCCATCATTTCAAAAGCATGCGCAGCTTCAATCAATGCACCTTCGCTACGAGCTGCACCGAAAAAGCTTAAGCCAACCGGCATGTGCTTAACAAAGCCCATTGGCACTGTAATGTGTGGATATCCAGCTACTGCTGCAGCGCCACTTGCTGAACCTGTGAAATGATCACCATTGATAAGGTCGATTTTCCAAGCTGGTGATGTCGTCGGCGCAATTAATAGATCTAACTGATGCTCTTTCAATACAGCATCGATACCTTCTTTGCCGGCTTTGCGTTGTGCATCAGCCTTCGCTTTTTTATAGGCCTCTTCGTCAGTTTGACGAGCAACAGACATTTCAAATAACTCCTGCCCAAACCACTTCATGGTGATACCTGCATGCTCTTGGTTTGCAGCAATCAGGTCTTCCAGTGAAGTGAACTGAGGATGCGGGCTCTGTTTAAAATACTCGCGCATGCCATGGGCGAATTCATACAACAAAACGGTATATTCATCGCCCCCCCAATTACGTCCATTAGGGAAATTGAGGTCATCGACAATAATTGCACCAGCTGCTTTTAGCTCTTCAATCCGACGATTAAACACTTGGTCTAGTTCGGTGTTGTAACCTGCCAGCTCACGCATCACGCCAATTCGCTTGCCTTTCAAACCGTCGGTTTTTAGATGCTCAATATAATTGGTTGTGTCATTATAGCTAGCGCCATCATTCTTATCGTGTCCTTGCATCGCCATCATGAGGTGCACAGCATCTGCGACGCTACGCGCCATCGGGCCTGCCGTATCCTGACTCGCGGAGATTGGAATAATGCCATCGCGGCTGAGTAAACCAACCGTTGGTTTGATGGTTACAATCCCATTAATAGCTGCGGGACAAACAAGGCTGCCGTCCGTTTCGGTACCAACCGCAACTGGAATGAAGTTTGCGCTGACGGCGGCAGCTGAACCCGAGCTCGAGCCACAAGCGGTACGCGATTGATCATATGGGTTCTTCACCAAACCACCCAAGCTACTCCATCCTGAAGACGAATTTGTAGAACGAAAATTTGCCCATTCACTTAAATTGGCTTTGCCCAGAATAATCGCACCTGCTTCGCGCAACTTGGCTACAATAAAGGCATCGTCAGGTGGCATATGATCACGCAATAAGTAAGAACCAGCGGTATTTGCTAGCCCGTCAGCGGTATCAATATTATCTTTCAGTAGCACTGGAATACCGTGCATCGAACTACGAACGTTCCCTGCTTCACGTTCAGCATCTAGCCGCTTGGCAAGCTGCAATAATTGCTCGCGCTCCTGAACCGACAAAACCGCTTGGAGTTCAGCACCATCGCGGTTGTGTCGAGCAATTCTATCTAAGTAACGCTCAACTAAAACAACACTGGTAACTTCACCACGGTTTAGTTGGTATTGCAGTTGCTCAATTGATGGGTCATCAGATGCCCATAGAGTCGTACTAAATAGTACGAAAAACGCCAACCAGCAAAATGCTTTTATTGTTTTCATTTGTTTTCCTTTCAAGTCACTGATAGATGGCGCTTTGCGCCTGATGAAACCGATGATAAACTGCTGCTCATGAACACACAAGAAACCCAGCGCCTCGTCAACAAGGCCGAAAAACTATGTGAACAACGTGGCGCCCGCTTAACGCCGGCTCGCCGCGAAGTTTTTGAGATCCTTGCTGAACAAGAGGGTGCTATTGGTGCTTATGACCTGCTTGATAAACTCAAAGCAGCGGTACCCAATGCCAAGCCCCCCACTATTTATCGCGCCTTAGACTTCCTACAAGAGCAGGGTTTCGTTCACAAAATCACGTCATCTAATAGCTACGTACTCTGTAGCCATTTCGACCACCAACATCCAGTACAAATGCTCATTTGTGAGCGTTGTGGATCAGTTCAAGAAATTCAGTCAGATGGCGTTTATGATGCATTGAAAAAGCAAGCTGAGGGACAAGGTTTCTTAGTTGCTTCGCAAACCATTGAAGCGCATGGGCTCTGCAAAGACTGCCGTTAATGAAACAAACGGGCCTAGTAATCAGGCCCGTCTGGCATATCAATTTTCGCTAAGTTATCAAAGCGTGAGTAATGACCTTGGAATTTCAGCTTCACGCTACCAATTGGACCATTACGCTGCTTACCAATAATCACTTCGGCTACGCCGCGCTCTTCACTTTCCGGATGATAAACTTCATCACGATAGATAAACATAATCACGTCGGCATCCTGCTCAATAGAGCCTGATTCACGTAAGTCAGAGTTAACTGGGCGTTTGTTGGTACGTTGCTCCAATGACCGGTTCAGCTGCGACAGAGCCACAACGGGTACTTCCAATTCTTTCGCCAACGCTTTTAAAGAGCGCGATATTTCAGCAATTTCGAGGGTTCGGTTTTCTGCCATACCTGGCACCGTCATTAACTGAAGATAATCGACCATGATCATCGAAAGCCCACCACTCTCACGGTATACACGTCGCGCACGCGAACGCACCTCGGTTGGCGTAAGGCCTGACGAATCGTCAATGTAGATATTATTTTTATCTTTGAGAATATTGATTGTCGAAGCAATTCGCGACCATTCATCTTCTTCAAGTCGGCCCGTACGAATTCGTGTTTGATCCACATGACTCAGGGATGCCAGCATACGCATCATGATCTGTTCCGACGGCATCTCTAAACTAAATACGAGAACCGGTTTCTCAGAACGCATCGCAATGTTTTCTGCCAAGTTCATTGCAAACGTTGTTTTCCCCATGGATGGTCGCGCTGCGACAATGATGAGATCTGACGGTTGCAAACCTGCAGTCATCTGATCGAGATCATAAAAGCCGGTGGAAGCACCGGTAATACCATTATGATTTTTGCTACGGCTGAGCTCGTCAATTCTATCGATGGTTTTCTGCAGAATCGGCGAAATAGGCTGTGGTCCTTCATTCTCGTTCGTGCGTTTTTCCGCAATTTGGAAAACCTTACTTTCAGCAAGATCGAGCAGTTCGCTTGAAGTGCGGTTTTGGGTGTCAAAACCTGACTCTGCAATTTCATTGGCAACGGCAATCATCTCTCGCAATACTGCGCGTTCACGCACAATTTGCGCGTAGGCTCTGATGTTCGCTGCACTCGGTGTGTTTTTTGCTATTTCACCTAAGTAAGCAAAACCACCAACATCTTGGAGTTCGCCAGATGTTTCCAACACTTCAGATACGGTGACCAAATCGATAGGTTGGGTACGTTCGGCTAAGTGATGCATGGCACGATAAATAAGGCGATGTCCGCGATGATAAAAATCATCCGCAATCAGTTCCCCAGCAATGGTATCCCAGGCTTGGTTATCCAGCATCAAGCCGCCCAGCACCGATTGCTCTGCTTCAATAGAATGGGGAGGCGTTTTTATTGCATCTAATTTGGCATCTTTTGCTTTGTGCTGTCCTTGCCGTGATTGCTTATCGCTGCGCTTGTCTGCCATGAATGTCCCAATGAACTATTTAGAATTGACCAAGCGAAACTATACAAAATGATGCCTCAGTAAGAAAGCGAATCAGCATAAATTTGCTGATTCGCTTCATCTCAGTTCATTAAATTACTTTTTAAGAACGATATCACCGCTAACTGTACGGAAGTTCATCGAACCGCTGCGCTCACCCAGTTGCAAACTCAGGCGCTGACCAATACCAAAAGCTGATTCTTCTGCTTGCTGCTGCGTCAAATGATTATGGATAGCACCACCAGCACTGGTTTTGGCGTCAATGTCTGCGTCAATCGAACCTTTAAACATCATATTGACTTCACCACTGACACTTTCCACATTAATACGACCTTCGCGAGCCATCTCTAAGCTAGCATCCACATCGCCGCTAACGCTATTCACATGAAGTGAATCGATGCGCTGTAATGCCAGCTCAATGTCACCAGAAACCGCTTCAACACGCACAACGCTAGCGTTCGTTTTTGCTGCCACGTCACCACTAACGCTTGAATAACTCGCGCGTGAGCTATCACTGCCATGGTCTGTCACATCACCACTAACGCTTCTCAAAACCAATTCACCCGCAAGCTCCTTCGCATCGATATCACCGCTAACCGACTCCAATTGAATGTTACCAGTAAGTTTTGATGCCTTCACATCGCCACTGACGGTATTGGCGGTAACCGCAGCTTTGAAGCTGGTAACTTTAAAATCAACAGATACGCCGCGTGCTTCAACTCGCGCTGTTTCTGGTAACGTAATCGTTAATTCGTTGCCATCATTATCGTTATAGTTTCCGCGCTTCGGCATCTCGACCTTAATCGTCAACGTATCGCCATTGAGTTCAAACACAAATTTTTCGGCGTGCTTGTCTAGACGCCCGGTAACATGCGCCACGTTATTTGAATTGCCGCGAATATCCACATTACCGCGCATTGTATCAATGACAACGCGAGCATTTGCTGGAATATCGAGTTTCTGATCAATACGCTCACCTTGAGCCTGTGCGGTAAATGATAGCGCAAGCACAACGGTGCCAATCAACATGTTTAATACCTTCATGGTCATACTCCTATTACACCTGTTGATAGGTGCGTGGTTGTTGATACATTACTTTCAATAAATCGAGTTCTTGTTGGTGCAGCCACTGTAAAAACTGCCACAACTCACTATTATCTGGGTCAAGACGTAACTGCTCAGTTACTTTAACGGCAGCGCTTCGCAACTGCTCAAGTTGCTGTTCATACTGAACCTGGTCTTCGCCTGCCAGTTGCAATTGATTGAGACGTTTTGTCTGCTTGCGCAACTCGGTTATGGCCACACGCGTGGCTACCGTATGCAGCCATGTACTGAATTTGCTCTCTCCGCGAAAACGCTCGAGGTTCCTCCACAACTGAATAAACACCTCTTGCGTCACATCCTGTGCGGCTTCACGGTCGGCAGCTAGGCGCAACACCAAACCATAAATTCGTCGGTGATGACGCTCGTAAATTTCCCGAAACGCTTGCAAATCACCGTTTCCGGCTCGCTTTACAAGAGCGGTGTCAGGATCATCAAACTGCACTGTTGTAAGAATCTGGGCTGTCACTGTTAGTCCTTGAAGTCAGTTATTACAGCGAGTTGTTATTGTTCGTATCTAGTATGTCGTAACGAATCACACCAGGGTTTACACAACCTAAAAAAATTCCAAAAAAAAAGCTGCCCAAATGGACAGCTTTCTTTAAATTGATGACTGCGACTTAATTAGTCAGCAGCAACAACCTGCAACTTCACAGTTGCGAATACGTCTGAGTGCAAGTGCAACTCGATATCGTATTCACCAACTTCACGCAAAGTACCGTTTGGTAATAATACTTCAGCTTTCACAACTTCAACGCCTGCAGCAGTTACTGCATCCGCGATGTCGCGAGTACCGATTGAACCAAACAATTTACCTTCGTCACCAGCTTTAGAGCTGATTACTACTGGCTCAAGTGCATTGATTTTTTCTGCACGTGCTTGCGCTGCTGCTAACTCTTCTGCCAATTTAGCTTCAAGTTCAGCACGACGCTCTTCAAATACTTTGATGTTCGCTTCGGTAGCAGGAACTGCTTTACCTTGTGGGAACAAAAAGTTACGTGCATAGCCAGACTTAACTGAAACTTGGTCACCCAAGCTACCTAAGTTGGCGATTTTGTCTAATAGAATGATTTCCATTGTACGCTACCTCTGAGTTTCTGAGATCGTTCGCGATGCCGGCTTACTGATGTGAATCAGTGTAAGGCAGCAACGACAAGTAACGTGCACGTTTAATTGCACGCGCCAACTGACGCTGGTACTTCGCAGAAGTGCCAGTGATGCGGCTAGGAACGATTTTGCCACTCTCAGTGATATAGTTTTTCAGAGTAGCGATATCTTTATAATCAATTTCTTTAACGCCTTCAGCCTTAAAGCGGCAGAATTTACGGCGACGGAAAAAACGAGCCATGATGGTCTCCTCAAATCTTCACAAGTTGCTGGGCGTGTAGTACTAATTTGCCAATACCGTTTTTATCTTCTATTCGATTCAAAAAACCACTGACTTGTACTGCAGTTCCAACCTTTAATTCGTTTGCCCATTGCGGTGCTTTCTCGCCACTTAATACCACAGTAATTCTGACATAACTGCGACGTGGGAGACCGGCTTCAATTTGTTCAGAGATATGTTCTAAGACAAATCTTAAATGGCTAATGCCTGCCGGACTGTGCGTCAATTGAGGCGGTTTGATAATCTCGCCGCTTACGCAATAGTTGTTTTGCACAGACTCCACAATAGTAGACACAGTGAGTTACGGCTTATGCCGCTTCGCTATCGTCTTGCTCTTCGTTACGGCTTTCGCTCTTACGCGGCTCGTCTTTCTTGCTCAATGGAGAAGCTTCAGTTGCTGCTTCTTTCTTGCGCATGATCATGCTGCGTAATACCGCATCGTTGTAGCGGAAAGCTGTTTCCAACTCTTCAACAACTTCAGCAGTCGCTTCGATGTTCATCAACACATAGTGTGCTTTGTGCAACTTGTTGATTGGGTATGCCAACTGACGACGGCCCCAGTCTTCTAAACGATGAATGGTACCGTTACCCTGTTTGATGGTCTCGCTGTAACGCTCGATCATGCCAGGTACTTGCTCGCTCTGGTCTGGATGGACCATGAATACGATTTCATAATGACGCATTTCTGCTCCTTATGGTTCATAGCTACTGACTGGCTCAGTCACACCCTCAGCAGCAAGGAACGCTTTTTAAATGAATTAAATACTTCAGACTGATTTAAGCGGCGGGATTTTAGCCTATAACGGCCGCAATCACAAGCTTGATTGCGCTTTATGGCCGTTTTCAACAAGCTCAATTAATATTTTGACGTACTGTTCAGGCAACGCACCAAAGGTTTCCATTCTTCCCTGTACTTTGAACCGCTGTACCGATGTGGCTGATCCGCTCTCGGAAGGCGCCGTGAGCTGGCCATTAATCTGCAGCAATTCTCCGTGCGCAACACTAACGTTTAACTGCCATCCATAATTTTCTTGCTGTTCTAACAGCCGCCACTCATGGCGACTCTCAATGCGCTGTCGCACATCAAATAGAACGTCTTTAAGCTGTTGATTATTCGAATTATCCGTAATCTGATAGGTCACATACAAAAATGGTTTGTTCGATCGCTGTCCGGGGTCAAGGTTACCCACAGGTAACCAGGCCAGTGCTAACATGACCATAATTAACCCAGCTAAAATGAGCGGTCGCCAGCTCCGTTTAAACGCCATGACGTTGTCGCACTGCCTCATACAAACAAACGCCAGTTGCTACTGACACATTCAAGCTGCTTACGGTGCCCAACAAAGGAATTTTAATCAATTCGTCGCAAGTTTCGCGGGTTAATCGGCGCATACCATCACCTTCAGCTCCCATTACAATGGCAACAGGTCCTTTCAGATCAATAGCATAGAGTTCTTGCGTGGCTTCACCAGCAGTACCGATAACCCAAACCTGTTTGTCTTGCAATTGCCGTAAGGTACGGGCCAAGTTAGTCACTTGCACAAAAGGTACAGTCTCAGCTGCACCACTTGCGACTTTTCGCACAACTGGTGTAATCGAAGCAGATTTGTCTTTCGGAACAATCACCGCGGTCACGCCAGAAGCGTCAGCAGTTCGTAGACATGCACCTAAATTATGTGGGTCCGTAACGCCGTCGAGTACTAGGAACAGAGCTCTACTTCCTGCTGTATCACACAGGCTATCCAAATCATTTTCGGTCATCTGCGGCGCTTCCAGCGCGGTGATAGCGATACCTTGATGGTTGCCACCTTCGGATTTTTTATCCAATGTTGCTTTCGGTACAAATTGCACACGCAGCCCTAATCGTTGGGCTTGGCTCACCAACAGCTGTAGCGGCTTATCTTGACGCTCTCGGGTTGCAAACACTTCAACTAATCGCTCAGGGTGCTGCTCTAACAAAGCGCGTACCGAATGCATACCAAATATCGTGACTTTCTTACTCATGATAATTATTAACTCACTTTCTTACTTTTTTGTTTTTCGGCTTTTTGCCTTTGCGCGCAGCTTCTGTCGCTTTTCGCTTCGATTTAATTCGCGCTTTGGTCGCTTGTTTTTTGTGTTTCTTACTATTGGAAGGCGGCTTATTGCGCTCGCCACGCGTGCTCGGGCGGTGCCCTTCTGGCATACGATTTTTACCCGTTGGGCTTTCCGCTGCCAACAAATCTAAATCAATTTTACGCTCATCCAAATCAACTGATTTCACACGGATGCGGACTTTATCACCTAACCGATAAACAATTCGACTATTTTCACCAATCAGCATCTGCTTTTCGCCATCAAACTGATAATAGTCGTTGGAAAGATTACTAATGTGCACCAAACCATCAATTTGCATGTCATCAATGCGTACAAATAGCCCAAAGTTAGTCACCGAAGCAATTACGCCACCAAACTCTGAACCAATATGGTCTTGCATGTATTCACATTTCAGCCACTCATCAACTTGGCGGGTGGCATCATCAGCACGACGTTCGGTCATCGAGCAATGCGCGCCAAGTTCGTCAAGTTGCTCATCCGGATACATCCATGCGCCTTCGAGCGCCGGCGTTGGCCCTTGTTGTTTTTTCAATAAGGCTTTAATGGCACGATGCAGAACCAGATCAGGATATCGACGAATCGGCGACGTGAAATGCGCATACTCGTCTAGCGCTAAGCCAAAATGCCCAGCATTATCTGGACTATAAACAGCTTGCTGCATCGAGCGCAGTAACATGGTTTGAATTAATTCCGCATCGGGACGTTCAGCAACTTGCTGCAATACTTCGGTATAATCGCGCGGACTCGGGTCGTCTGAGCCTTTCATGATAATGCCGAGTTCTGCTAAGAAGCTTCGGAACGAACTGAGCCGTTCCATTGAAGGAGGCTCGTGAACGCGGAATAATGCGCCAGCTTCGTCATGCTCTTCAATCAAACGTGCCGTGGCAACGTTCGCCATGATCATGCATTCTTCAATGATGGTGTGAGCAACATTTCGACGCACTGGCTCTATTGATTCAATTTTACGTTGCGCATTGAAAATAAACCGCGTTTCCAACGTCTCAAACTCAATCGCCGCACGCTGTTGCCGTGCTTTTTTAAGTACTTTAAATAAGCCATGCAAATGCTCGATATTGCCCATGACATGATCGTATTCAGCACGTAGCTTTGGATCGCCATCTAAAATTGCCGCAACCTTGGTATAAGTGAGTCGTGCATGGGATTTCATCACTGCCGGATAAAACTTAGATTTTTGCAGCTTACCGCGTCCGTTAATTTCCATCTCAGCGACCATACATAGCCGATCAACATCAGGATTCAATGAACATAGCCCGTTTGAGAGTTTTTCCGGCAGCATCGGCACCACAAAATTCGGGAAATAGACCGAGTTCCCGCGCTCTAAAGCGTCTTTATCTAGCGCAGTGTTCGGGCGCACATAATAGCTGACATCAGCTATTGCAACCCATAGGCGCCAGCCGTCACCATGAGGCTCGGCACAAACGGCATCATCAAAGTCACGAGAATCATCACCGTCTATTGTGATTAGCGGCAACTCACGTAAGTCGATACGCCCTTCATAGGCCTCTGGCGGAACCGTCTCTCCAAACCGAGCTAATTCTTTCTCGATGTCAGCTGACCAAGTGTTCGGGATATCGTGTTCACGAATGGCAATTTCAATTTCCATACCCGGCGCCATATGCTCGCCGAGTACTTTGGTGATGGTACCTAGCGGGCTGCTGCGGCGCGTAGGACGTTGGGTAATTTCCACAACCACAATTTGACCATGTCGAGCCCCAGCATTTTGGCCTTCGGGGATAAGAATATCTTGACTAACACGGCTATCATCTGGCACCACCATGCCAATGTTATGCTCCACAAAGTAGCGCCCAACAATGTCACCCTGACGTGGTTCGATAACTCGCACTACGCGGCCTTCTACTCGACCTTTACTGTCAGTGCCTTGCTGCTGCACCAACACTTTATCGCCGTGCAGAACGTTATACATTTGATGATGAGGAATGAATAAATCAGCCCCGCCCTCATCCGGACGACAAAACGCAAAGCCATCGCGGTGGCCAATAATTCGTCCTTTAATTAAGTTCATTCGGTCAGGTAAACCATAAGCATTCGCTTTGGTATAAATCAGCTGACCATCTCGCTCCATTGCGCGCAAACGACGTTTTAAACCAATATGTTGACGTTCATCACTGAGCTGAAATTGCTTAACAAGCTCTTCAAAGCGCATGGGTTTGAGGCGAGCTTTTACGGCTTCTAGCAGTTGCTCGCGCGAGGGGATTTCTACTTCGTATTCGGGGGTATCGTTTTCTTTAAGTGTCATAGTTTCTCAAATTGGCAATGCGTTCTTGCATTGAAAGAATAACCTAAGCATAACAGGTTATTCGTTATTCGTTATTCGTTATTCGTTATTCGTTATTCGTTATTCGTTATTCGTTATTCGTTATTCGTTATTCGTTATTCGTTATTCGTTATTCGATTCGTTATTCGTTATTCGTTATTCGTTATTCGTTATTCGTTATTCGTTATTCGTTAAAGATAAGACCAAAGCCAAAGAACGCAAGTTCCTTGAAGCAAAAGAAATTCCGAAACCGAATGTGTTTAGGTTTGTCGAACAGCGAAGCGGACGACCAGCGAAGCGCGCGAACAACGAAAAACGCTTTTGTGTTTGTTTTTGCGAATAACCAGTAACGAATAACGATGAACGTCTTTAGGAAGTGGTGCCTAGGGTCGGACTCGAACCGACACGGGTTTTATCCCGGCGGATTTTGAATCCGCTGCGTCTACCAATTTCGCCACCCAGGCACTGGGGACTTTTGCGCTAGCTTGGCTAGCTGAAGTATGGTGCGCATTATACTGAACCGTTACAGTCAATCAAGACATTTTAATGAACATTTGTTCGTTCGATTATTTCATAACCACATTCATTTAAAAATTAGTGTTCACGAGTGAGTTTTGGTTAAGATAGCTCCCATTAGACGACTTGAGAGACCGACAAATAGCCATGACCGAAAAATCTGAAGATTTCAACCAAGAGCCGCCTCGAACGACTGCGCAAATTCATGCGAGCTTCCCAAGTGCTGGATTTCTCCGACGCCTAGCTGCCATGGTTTATGACTTATTAGTAGCGGTTGCAATTTTGATGTTGGCATCAGGTGTTGCCATGTTGTTGCCTGCAATTTTGAATAAGATGGGCACTATTGAACTGACCGAATCGTTTACCGCGGCAGATTGGCTTAATCAAACGCCACTCTACGGAATCTATCTATTGATGGTGTTGGGATCATTTTTCGGCTGGTTCTGGTGGCGTAGCGGTCAAACCATTGGCATGCGAGCTTGGCGATTGAAAGTTCAACAACGTAATGGGCAGCGGTTAACTAAAAAACAGGCAGCTATTCGTATTTTGACTTGCGCTTTAGGACTTGGGAACTTATGGGTACTCGTCGACTTTAAAAATCGTCGAGCCTGGCACGATTATGCTGCAGGGACTGAGCTTGTCACATTATCTAAAGAAGCTAACCAGCTGTATTATTGGAAAGAATTATAAGCGCACACCGATCGCCGCGGCTAACTGCTGCGGCGTCCCATCATCCAAACAGCCCAACCGGCAAATAACAAACTCGGCAATAATGCACCTAGCACCGGCGGCAGCTGATAAACCTGAGCCATCGGGCCAAATATTTCATTACTCACGTGAAAGCCAAACCCTGTAATGACGCCAAGTAAAACTCGAGCTCCCATTGTGGTAGAACGCAGCGGACCAAAAATGAATGACAAGGCGACAAGCAGCATCACAGCGACCGTTACCGGCGCTAGTAATTTTCTCCATAGCGCTAACTCATAACGGTCAGCCGCTTGCCGGTTACTCTCCAAGTAATCTAAGTAGTCCAATAACCCTCGAATTGAGAGCGATTCTGGTTTCACCGTAACCACGCCAAGTTTGTCTGGTGTTAGTGACGATTGCCACATAAATGCTTCTTGCTCTGACTGTATGATTCGCTCGAGCGTATACTGAGTTTTTGTCACATCGAAAAGGCGCCATTGATCCGTACTATAAATCGCTGACTGCCCCTGGGTAATTGACTCCAGTTCGTTATTTTGATCGAAATTATAAATGGTGACGTCACGAAGTCTGCCGGTGTTCTCAACTTCACCGATGTTGACAAAGCTAAGCCCATCTCGCGCCCAAATACCCTGCTGTGCGGAAATTAGGCTACCGCCTGAAATTGCGCGAGCGCGAAGCTCGCGGCCATGTGATTCCAGTTCAGGCGCAATCCACTCTCCCATTGCCATCACGGCCAACATCATGACGATAGCCGCTTTCATGACGGAACCGACTATATTCAAGCGCGAGCGACCAGCAGCGAGCATTACGACTAACTCGGAATTGCTGGCAAGCATTCCCATGCCAATAAGCCCGCCTAAAAGCGCTGCCATTGGGAAAAACACTTCGATATCTCGAGGTAAGCTATAAAGCACAAACAAGCCGGCGTCGGCTACCGAGTATGTGCCTTTGCCCACTGATTTTAATTGTTCGACAAACCTTATTAGGCTCGATAGTCCGCTAAGCACCGCTAAGCTAAGTAACGATGTGACAAGAACTGAGCGCGCGATATATCTATCAAGAATAGAAAACATTATCGTGACCTCTTCAGCTTAGCCATGGCTTTTAGCCCCCAAGGCCGCCCTTTCCCTATCAGCGCAATGCCACATACGAGCAACAATATATGTATCCACCACAACCCGATGGCTGGCGGTATTGCCTCATCCGCTACCGCTGAACGTGCTGCCATCAATGTTAAAAAGTAACCAAGATATATCAGTAAAGCCGGAGCCATGCGGGCAAATTTACCTTGCCGCGGATTCACTCGGCTCAAAGGAACTGCAATTAACGTCAACAATGGCATCGCCAATGGAATTGCAATTCGCCATTGCAGTTCTGCTTGCGCCTCGGCATCTTGCTCTTGCATCAATTCTACGGTGCTATAGGCTTCTAATTTACGAATATATTCTGAACCTTCTTGTTCCTTAATTTGCAGTTGATAGTCGTCAAATTGCATAATTTGAAATTCGCCTTCAATAAAGCTTTGCGCATAACGCATGCCGTTATTCAGTACGAGCGTTTGTGCGCCAGTATCCGCAGCGATAACACTACCTCGGTCGGCCATGACGACACTTCCACCGATAACTTGATCATTTTCGTCACGTAGTGATTGCGCCACAAAAACTTCATCAAGATCACCGTTTTCGTTTAGCCCTTGAACATAAATCACCGCTTTCTGGTTACTTGCTTGTTGAAAGCGACCCGGCATGATGACACTTAGCCCACTCTCGCTTCGGGCCTTTTCTTCCACGACCCTCTCCTGCTCGAGTGACCACGGCACAAGATAAAGTGTCATCGCTGCCGTGATAAGAGCCAAAACAACGGATAGTACTAGCGTGACGCGCGTGACATACCACTCACTGACGCCACAAGCGTGAAGAACCGTCATTTCATTGTCAGCATAGATGCGACCGTGAGCTAAAAGAATACCGAGAAAGAGGCTTAGCGGAAGGATTAAAGCAGCCAACGCAGGTAGATTTAAGCCGAGTAGTTGAATCACAATGTTGCTTGGAATTTCACCCGCTGATGCGTCAGCCAATACGCGAACAAACTTCTGACTCACAAATATAGTCATCAACACCACCAATACGGCGATTTGAGACTTGAATGTTTCACGTATTAAATAGCGAAATATGCGCACTGAAACCCACTCTTAACATTGCTTTTTACTGGAAATGCTGCGAATTTTAAGTAAACTTGTCATTTTCACAAGAATTATTCTACGACAGCGATCTGCTGTCAACCGCAACAAACGGGAGCACATATGGAGTTCAGCGTAAAAAGCGGCAGTCCTGAAAAACAACGTTCTGCCTGTGTCGTGGTCGGTGTATACGAACCACGTCGCCTATCCGGTGTAGCAGAGCAGCTCGACAAAGTTAGCGGTGGTTACCTTAGTAACTTATTGCGCCGCGGCGATCTCGAAGGCAAATCAGGCCAAATGCTACTGTTACACAACGTTCCTAATATTTTTAGCGAGCGTGTTTTGCTCGTTGGTTGTGGTAAGGAACGCGAGCTCGATGAACGTCAGTATAAACAAATTATAGAAAAAACCATCCATACTTTGAACGAAACCGGTTCAATGGAGGCAGTTTGTTTTCTAAGCGAGCTGCACGTTAAAGGTCGCGATACTTATTGGAAAGTTCGTCAAGCGGTCGAAGCAGCGCAAAGTGGTTTGTATACGTTCAATCAATTGAAGACCCGCAAAGAAGAGCCTCGTCGCCCGTTGCGTAAGTTGGTTTTCAACGTTCCTACACGTCGCGAGCTACCGCTTAGCGAAAAGGCCATTGCACATGGTTTAGCGGTTGCTAAAGGGATGTCGATTTGTCGTGACGTGGCCAATATGCCACCAAACATTTGCACTCCGCGTTATTTGGCTGAACGCTGCGAAGATCTCGCCGGTAACTACGATAACTTATCGTTTAACGCGGTTACCGAACAAGAAATGGCTGAGCTCGGTATGAACGCCTACCTTGCTGTAGGTCGCGGTTCGGAAAATGAATCAGTCTTGAGTCTATTGCATTATCAAGGTGCGGCGAAAGAGCAGGCGCCAATTGTTCTAGTGGGTAAAGGGTTAACCTTCGATGCTGGCGGTATTTCCATTAAGCCAGCAGTCAATATGGACGAAATGAAATACGATATGGGCGGTGCCGCGGCTGTTTTAGGAGCAATGCAAGCCATCGCTGAGCTGCAACTCCCGATTAATGTGATTGGCGCGATTGCCGGCTGTGAAAACATGCCGGACGGCCGAGCCTATCGTCCAGGTGACGTACTGACTACCATGAGCGGTCAAACGGTTGAAGTGTTAAACACAGACGCTGAAGGTCGCCTCGTGTTATGTGATACGCTGACTTACGTTGAGCGCTTTGAACCAGAAGCTGTTGTTGATATCGCTACCTTGACTGGTGCCTGTATCATTGCTCTTGGACATCATGCTAGCGGCTTAATGAGCAGCCACAATCCGCTTGCTCACGAGCTGTTATCAGCATCTGAACAAAGTGGCGATCGTGCCTGGCGCTTACCGTTATGGGACGAGTATCAAGAAGCTCTCGATAGCCCGTTTGCCGATATGGCGAACCTCGGTGGACGCGATGCCGGCACAATTACGGCAGCTTGTTTCCTGTCGCGCTTCACGAAGAAGTATCATTGGGCACATCTGGATATCGCTGGCACAGCATGGCGCAGTGGTGCCAAAAAAGGAGCAACCGGTCGACCCGTCGCTCTGCTAACACAATTCATCATTAACCGCACCGCCTCTGGCGAGCAGGATTAAGCTGAGCACACTATGGCGCAGGGCATATTTTACGTACTCGATGGACTCAACGAAGAACAACAACAACAGTTCTTCTGTGAGCGTATTGCACAAGCATGGCGCGAGTTCCGCAGTGTTCGCGTCTGGTGCCCTGACCAAGCTACTGCTGAGCAGCTAGATGAAGCATTATGGCAAGCTCCAGCTGATGCCTTTGTGCCGCATAATTTAGTGGGTGAAGGCCCTGCGCAAGGTGCACCTGTTGAGTTGTGTTGGCCGCAGGCTAACGTTCCGCAGCGGCGCACTGCAGCGGTCGTTAATTTGATGGCCGAGATACCAAATTGGCAAGGCGCACGACTCATTCTAGAACGTGTTCCTTCGGCCGAAAACGAACGCCAAGCGGCACGAGAAAGATACAAGACTTATCGTCATCAAGGTGTTGAATTACAAACCGTAAAAGCATCTGAGCAGATAAATTCATCAACCAAATAGAACGAAGTGAAGGTTTCTATGGATAAAACGTATTCCCCGCAAGCCATTGAGCAAGCGCTCTACAAAAATTGGGAAGAGCAAGGTTACTTCAAACCGTCAGGTCACGGCGATTCATATTGCATTATGATTCCGCCACCCAATGTTACCGGTAGCTTGCATATGGGACATGCGTTTCAGCACACCATTATGGATACGCTGACGCGATATAAGCGAATGGACGGCTACAATGCGCTTTGGCAAGTGGGCAGCGACCATGCAGGTATTGCAACCCAGATGGTCGTTGAGCGTCAACTTGCTGCCCAAGGTGTTACCCGTCAAGAGCTTGGACGCGATGCCTTCATCGAAAAAATTTGGGATTGGAAAGCACAATCCGGCGGTACCATCACCTCACAAATGCGTCGCCTTGGCGATTCAGTTGATTGGGATCGTGAGCGCTTCACCATGGACGATGGTTTATCCAATGCTGTGAAAGAAGTGTTCGTTCGTTTACACGACGAGAACCTGATTTACCGCGGTAAGCGCCTGGTGAACTGGGATCCGAAACTGCAAACCGCTATTTCTGATCTGGAAGTCGAGAATAAAGAGCAACAAGGCCATATTTGGCATTTGCGTTACCCTCTCGCTGACGGTGTAACTACTGCAGATGGCAAAAACTACCTAGTAGTCGCTACAACACGCCCGGAAACCATGCTGGGTGACGTTTGTGTGGCGGTTCACCCAGATGACGAGCGTTATCAAAACCTTATTGGTAAGCACGTACAATTGCCGATTGTTGGGCGCAAGATCCCAATCATTGCCGATAGCTATGTGGATCAAGAGTTTGGTACTGGCTGTGTGAAAATCACCCCAGCTCATGACTTCAACGATTATGACATTGGTAAACGCAACAACTTACCAATGATAGCTGTGTTAGACAACCATGCACATATTCGAGTACAAGCCGGGTTGTATACCCCAACAGGCGAAGAGTTACCGGAAATCGATGGATTCGACGGTACACTCCCTGCTGATTACCAAGGCCTCGAGCGCTTCGAAGCGCGCAAGAAAATTGTCGCTGATTTTGATGCGCAAGGCTTGCTCGATAAAACGGAGCAACATACGAATAAGGTTCCGTACGGCGACCGCGGTGGCGTGCCAATTGAGCCACATCTCACCGATCAATGGTACGTGCGTGTCGCACCATTAGCTGAAGTTGCGACCAAAGCGGTTGAAGATGGCGAAATTCAATTTGTACCAAAACAGTATGAGAATATGTATTTCTCTTGGATGCGTGACATTCAAGACTGGTGTATTTCTCGCCAGCTCTGGTGGGGACACCGCATTCCAGCTTGGTATGATGAGCAAGGTAATGTCTATGTCGGCCGCGATGAAGCCGAAGTTCGAGCAAAACATAATTTAGGCGACATCACACTTCGTCAAGATGACGATGTACTCGATACGTGGTTCTCATCGGCACTGTGGACTTTCTCAACGTTAGGTTGGCCAGAGAATACGGATGATTTAAAGACGTTCCATCCAACCGATGTACTGGTGACTGGTTTCGATATCATTTTCTTCTGGGTTGCCCGCATGATTATGATGACCATGCACTTCCTAAAAGATGAGAATGGCAAACCGCAGGTACCATTTAAAACGGTATACGTCACCGGCCTGATTCGTGATGAAGAAGGTCAGAAAATGTCTAAATCAAAAGGTAACGTGCTTGACCCGCTCGACATGATTGATGGTATCGATTTGGAATCATTGGTACAAAAGCGCACGGCAAATATGATGCAGCCGCAGCTTGAAGCAAAAATTCAGAAACGTACCGAAAAGCAGTTCCCAGAGGGTATTTCGGCACACGGTACTGATGCACTGCGCTTTACTTTAGCCGCATTAGCTTCAACAGGTCGCGATATCAACTGGGATATGAAGCGTCTGGAAGGCTACCGTAACTTCTGTAACAAGCTTTGGAACGCTAGCCGCTACGTGCTAATGAATACCGAAGAACAAGATTGCGGCACCAATGGCGGCGCAATGGAGTTATCGCTTGCTGACCAATGGATCATTGAGCAGTTTAACGACACTGTGAAGCAATTCCGCAGTGCACTTGATAACTACCGCTTTGACCAAACAGCAAGTATTGCTTATGAATTTACCTGGAATCAGTTCTGCGATTGGTACTTAGAGTTAACCAAGCCAGTTCTATTCAACGGTACTGCTGAGCAACTACGCGGAACACGTCATACATTAATTACCGTGCTAGAGCAGCTGTTACGCTTACTTCATCCGTTGCTGCCGTTCATCACAGAAGCCATTTGGCAACGCGTTGCGCCACTTGCTGGCGCTAGCGGTGATACCATCATGATGCAACCGTATCCACAAGTGCAGGAGCAGCAATTCGCTACAGCACGTGATGATATGGAATGGTTGAAACAAGTGATTGTCGCAGTGCGAAATATTCGTGGCGAGATGAATTTGTCACCAAGCAAGCCATTACCAGTGTTATTTAAGAATGCTGATGATGTCGCTCGTAAGCGTCTTGAACACAACGCTAACTTCTTAAGTGCGTTAGCAAAACTTGAGTCGGTTACGTTCTTAGGGTCTAACGAAGAAGCGCCAGCGAGTGCAACGGCTTTGGTTGGTCGCATGGAAATTCACATACCTATGGCAGGCTTGATTGATACGGCAGCAGAGCTAGCGCGTCTTGATAAAGCGATTGAGAAAGCTCAGAAGGAGTTTGATTTGTTTACGCGTAAGCTAAGTAATGAAAACTTTGTTAGCAAAGCACCAGCGGATGTGATTGAGAAAGAACGCGCCAAACAAGCTGAAGCTGAAGAAACACTCCAACAGCTTCAACAACAGCGCGCTAAGATAGCGGCACTTTAAGCCTTTGACTAGCTGCACTCACATGTCAAGCGACTGTGAGTGCAGTTACTCTTCTTCGTCATCTTCACCGAAATACGTGCCCCAGCCGTCATAATCAACACCGGCGATGTCTGCTATTTTTGTCACTTCTTTGGTTTGCGCCTGTAAAACTTCTGCTTCAAGTTTTACCTCACTCACGGCAACAAATGCAAATAAACGCGAACCGTCGTCCAATTCGAACTCATCGGCATCATCCACATGGTAGCCAACCTTGACGAGCTCTACGGCTGCTTTTTCGAGCTTGGTGAAATCCGCACTGACCAAGTGATGCTCAATCTGGAATTTTTCCTGAGGGTCTGCACCATCAGCAATAAGGGCTGCGACTGTATCATCGCTTTGCTTCAATAACTCAGAAAGATCGTTAGCCATGCGTTGTTTTTCCTTGCGCTAGTTCGTGATCAAGTTCACTAATTTTAGACTGCATCAGTTCGTGACAACGAGCTGCTAATGCACGAATTGAATCAGTACTGTAGTTCGCCGTTTTAACTGGTTTAAGCATTTCAATAATCACTGTCCCATTGTTCCAACGGTTCAGTTTTATTCGACCATGCAAATTAGATACGCAAATTGGAACAATGTCGACTCCCGCTTGCATTGCTGTTCGAAAAGCTCCGGTTTTAAACGGTAATAAGCCACGACCGTAACTGCGCGTGCCTTCTGGAAATAAGAGAATTGAGAGCTGACGTTTACGAATCGCTTCTGCTGCTTGTTCAATTGTACCGTATGCGCGACCTTTGTTGTTGCGATCAATCAGAATGTTTCCAGCAAGCCAGTACAGCTGACCGAAGAACGGTATCCACTTCAAGCTCTTTTTACCAATACTTACGGTGCTTTGCGGCATCGAGCGCGCTAAGGTGAAGATATCGTAACTATTTTGATGATTGGCGATGTAGACAAAAGGACCTGCGTTGGCAATTTCATCCGGTACTCGAATATCTAGTTTCACCCCTAACAAACGATGCATGCGACCGTACCAGTGGGCGGCAAGAGTCGTGTTATTTCGATGAAATGGACGAATAAGACAAATAAGCAATAACAACGTACTGCCAACAACAATGAAAACGCCTAACAGCACTATACGTAAAACTGCGAGCATGTAGTCTCCTTAATCACTAATGCCCGCTAGTATAACCTGTTAGACGCCGAAAAACGTCCGATCAGTCTTGATTTTCGACAGTAATTGCATCAACGCGCTGCAATCCTCGTGGTAATTTGTTTCCACGACGACCGCGCTCTCCACGATAATGCTCTAAATCAGACGGTTTCAAAGTCAGTTTCCGCTTCCCAGCCAGTAAAGTAATCGCTGCATCGGCCGGCACTACTGCCGCCGCCACCACATATTCTTCACGTGATTGTGCGCGCAACGCTGGAATGCTCAGCATTTTGTTACCTTTACCTTTAGCAAGTTCTGGTAAATCGCGAACTGGGAACAGTAACATACGACCTTCGTTCGAGATGACGGCAAGAAGGTCATTTTCAACATCAGTTACGGTGCTAGGCGGAAGTATTTTTGCTCCGGTTGGCAGGTTCAAAATAGCCTTACCATTCTTATTCCGGCTAACTAAATCTCCGAACTTACAAATAAAACCGTACCCAGCATCAGACGCTAATAAGTAGCGTTGTTCGTCTTTTGCCATGAGTACTTGGTCAACGGTTTCGCCCGCAACCATACTGAAGCGCCCGGTAAGTGGTTCACCCTGCGTTCGCGCAGAAGGCAACGCATGTGCTTCGCACGAGTAACTTCGGCCTGAGCTATCAAGGAATACCACTTGTTGGTTGCTCTTACCTATTGCTTGAGCTAAGAAATTATCGCCGGACTTATAAGCTAAGTTTGCGCCATCAACATCATGACCTTTCGCTGCACGCACCCAACCTTTCTTCGAAAGCACTACCGTAACTGGCTCAGCTGGGGTTAGGTCACGTTCGCTCAGCGCTTTTGCTTCTTGGCGCTCAACCAATGGTGAACGACGGTCGTCGCCATATTTTTCAGCATCAGCGAGAATTTCTTTACGAATGAGTGTCTTCATACGGCGATCTGAACCAAGCAGAAGCTCAAGTTGCTGACGCTCTTTTTCTAACTCGTCTTGCTCACCTTTTAGCTTAAACTCTTCAAGTTTGGCTAAATGACGTAATTTCAATTCTAAAATGGCTTCAGCTTGGGTATCGGTTAAACCAAAACGCTCCATCAATACAGGTTTCGGCTCGTCCTCATGACGAATGATGGCAATCACCTCGTCAATATTCAGATAAGCAATGAGCAAACCTTCTAAAATGTGCAATCGCGCTAAAATTTTATCTAAACGATACTGAACACGACGCGTCACGGTGTCTTGGCGGAATACCAGCCACTCTTTGAGCACATTGAGAATCGATTTTACTTGCGGACGACCATCAAGCCCCAACATGTTTAAATTCACACGGTAGTTTTTCTCAAGGTCTGTGGTCGCAAATAAGTGCTGCATCATTTGCTCAACATCAATTCGGTTCGAGCGCGGCACAATCACCAAGCGGGTTGGATTTTCATGGTCCGATTCATCGCGCAAATCAGTCACCATCGGCAATTTTTTGGCCTGCATCTGTCCCGCAATTTGCTCGAGTACCTTCGCCCCTGACGCTTGATGTGGCAGCGCTGTAATGACAACTTCGCCATCTTCCATGTGGTATTTTGCACGCATCCGAATGGTGCCACGGCCTGATTCGTATATCTTGACGATTTCATGGTGAGGCGTGATGACTTCAGCGTCCGTTGGATAATCAGGACCACGAAGATGCTCCATGATTTCACTCAAATCAGCGCTAGGTTTCTCAAGTAACAAAGCACAGGCATGCGCCACTTCGCGTACGTTATGAGGCGGTATATCGGTAGCCATACCAACCGCAATACCAGTCACGCCATTTAGTAGAATATGTGGCAGGCGAGCCGGTAACATGCGTGGCTCTTTCATGGTGCCATCGAAGTTCGGTGTCCAATCGACGGTTCCTTGTCCCAACTCACTTAATAAAACTTCACTAAAACGAGATAAACGAGCTTCGGTATAACGCATCGCTGCAAACGACTTCGGGTCATCTGGCGAACCCCAGTTCCCCTGCCCATCGACTAACGGATAGCGATACGAAAATGGCTGTGCCATCAACACCATCGCTTCATAACAAGCGCTGTCGCCATGCGGGTGGAACTTACCTAATACGTCACCGACGGTACGTGCTGACTTCTTATATTTTGCCAGCGCCGATAAGCCGAGCTCAGACATTGCATAAATAATGCGTCGCTGAACTGGTTTTAAGCCATCGCCAATGTGCGGCAGAGCACGATCCATGATCACATACATGGAGTAATTGAGGTACGCGTCTTCAGTAAACTTGCGTAACGGGAGTTGCTCTAAAGCATCCATAGACATGTGAATAATTCTCCTTAAAGCTCGGCCAAGTCGACTAAGTTACCTTTACTTTCCAACCAGTCGCGACGGTCACCCGAACGTTTTTTGGCAAGTAGCATATCCATTAACTCTTCGGTCGCTTCAGGTTCATCAACGGTGAGTTGTACCAAGCGTCGAGTATTCGGATCCATGGTGGTTTCACGCAGTTGCAGCGGATTCATTTCACCCAAACCTTTAAAGCGCTGGACATTCACCTTGCCCTTCTTCTTCTCGGCTTCAATGCGGTCTAAAATGCCCTGCTTTTCCGCTTCATCGAGTGCGTAGAATACCTCTTTACCCACGTCCACCCGATACAACGGCGGCATAGCGACATACACATGACCATGATCAACGAGAGCGCGGAAGTGTTTCACGAACAATGCACATAACAACGTGGCAATGTGCAAACCATCCGAATCCGCATCAGCGAGAATACATACTTTTCCGTAACGCAGCTGTTCAAGATCCTCAGAGTTAGGATCAACACCTAGCGCCACAGAAATATCATGAATTTCTTGTGAACCAAGAATTTGATCGGATTCAACTTCCCAGGTATTTAGAATTTTCCCTCGCAATGGCATCACTGCTTGGAAATCACGGTCGCGCGCTTGCTTTGCAGAGCCACCAGCCGAGTCACCTTCCACTAAGAATAGTTCGCCACGCGCAGGGTCTTGTGTCGCACAATCGGTCAATTTACCGGGCAGTGCTGGGCCTTGCGTGACTTTCTTTCGCACCACCTTTTTGCTGGCACGCATGCGCCGCTGGGCATTGTTAATGCACAACTCAGCGAGCTGTTCTGCCTGCTCTGTATGCTCGTTCAGCCACAAACTAAACGCATCTTTCACCACGCCAGAAACAAATGCGGCACATTGGCGCGACGACAAACGTTCTTTGGTTTGTCCGGCAAATTGCGGATCTTGCATTTTCACCGACAAAATATAGGCACAGCGATCCCAGATATCTTCCGGGGTTAATCTTACGCCACGCGGCAGCAGGTTGCTGAACTCACAGAATTCACGCATGGCATCAAGCAGGCCCTGACGTAAACCATTTGCGTGCGTTCCTCCTTGCGGGGTAGGAATAAGGTTCACATAGCTTTCAGTGACGCTTTCGCCGCCTTCAGGAAGCCAAGTGACGGCCCAATCAACGGCTTCTTCGTTACCCGCAAAGGCGCCGATAAATGGTTCTTCCGGGAGTGTTGGCAGTTCACGAACGGCTTCAACTAAATAATCGCGAAGACCATCTTCGTAGTACCAAGTTTGCTCTTCATTGTCGACAAGATTGCGGAAAGTAATTTTTAACCCTGGGCACAAAACCGCTTTCGCACGGAGTAAGTGCGTTAACTTCAGTACTGAAAACTTAGGCGAGTCAAAATATTTCGGATCAGGCCAAAACCGCAGATTCGTACCCGTATTGCGCTTGCCAACCGTACCTGTCACTTCCAGTTCAGAAACTTTATCGCCGTTCTCAAAGGCCATCTGATAAACCTGGCCATCACGTTTAACGGTTACATCAACCCGTGTTGATAACGCGTTCACTACGGAGATACCGACCCCGTGTAAACCGCCCGAAAACTTGTAATTTTTATTAGAGAATTTACCACCAGCATGAAGCTTGGTCATGATCAGTTCCACCCCAGGAACACCTTCCTCAGGGTGAACATCAACAGGCATACCACGACCATCATCTTGCACTTCTAATGATTGGTCAGGGTGTAACGTCACCACCATTTCGCGTGCATGGCCAGCTAAAGCTTCATCAACACTGTTGTCGATGACCTCTTGGCCTAAATGATTGGGGCGCGTGGTATCGGTGTACATTCCCGGTCTGCGACGGACCGGTTCGAGGCCATTGAGGACCTCTATCGCATCGGCTTTGTAATCTGACATGCGCTTATTTATCTCGTGTTGCACGGAATCGTTGTTATAGGAATGCCCATATACTGTTACAGGACGTCGAGAAACTCAAGCACAGCTGGTAAGTAGCGTGGGAAATCAACAAAACTATGATCACCGCCTTGCTCAACAAGCATTCGCTGAGTTCGATAATAGTCTCGAGCGAGTCGATAATCCAAACGTTCGTCACCAGCTTGTAGCAGTACCATTAACTCGACATCTTGCGAGAACTGTTGCTCGGCTGCAATCAAAACTTCGCAATCATGAAAATCAAGTTGATAATGCTCGTTGGTATAAGGGTGAATACGCTCGACTGACTCTTCAGGCATCCAGCTGTATGGTTGTACTGCTGGATTAATCAGAACACCACGAACATGGCGCTGGCGTTTGCGCAATTGACTCACAACATAATGCGTCCAAAAGCCCCCCAGTGAGCTGCCCATTACCGCGCTGATTGGGTGAGTATCGATAAGCTCATCAAGCAAGGCTCGTATATCCGCCATACGTGATGGTTGTTGCGGAGCATATAACCTATCAGCACTAGCGCCATGCTCTTGCAAATATTCGTGGGTTTGAATGATTTTTAAACTGCCTGGCGAGCTTTCAAATCCGTGTAAATACAGCAACAAGGCCTAAACCTCCTGGTAATAGCCATTCGCTCGAATAAGTTGTAACCACTCTTGTAAAAAGTGATTCACTTGGTGTTTTTCATCGGCGTGATGCATGCTCGGGTTTGGCACCTCATAGCTTGCTTGTAGGCGAGAAACTCCTTGGCTTCTAACCACCTCTGCAAGCTGGGCATCATGGTACAATCGCACATCTATTTGCGTCTCTCGCAACCCTGGCAATTGTTTTAATAGCGCCTGCTGTTCAATTCTCACTTCAGTTGTATAGGGTGCGGTTTCCAACACCGTCACCGCAAAACGTAATTGTTGACCGACCTTAATGATCTTCGAGCCTGATTGCTTGACTCCCGCAACCATTGGACGCAAAGCGGCATAGTTGATTGCCGCCAGTCGTTGCAAGGCAGCGAGATCAAATTTATAGCGCTTTCGAATCACGTCGGTAGTCATAAATCCTCGAATTGGCGTTTATGTAATTGCAACCATTGTAGCCCAATCACGCTCGCCGCATTGTTAATTTTTCCCGCTTCTAACAACTGCACAACGTCACCATAAGGCAGCACGTGCACCCGGATATCCTCATGTTCTGTCGCCAAACCGGCATGACGAGCTGCTTTATCGCTGTCAACCAGCGCTATATAAATCGAAATTTTTTCAGTACAGCCGCCCGGTGTTGATAAATAGGTAAGCGCATAATGCAAACTTTTGGCGGTTAACCCAGCTTCTTCTTCAAGCTCACGGTGAGCAACCTGTTCTGCCGTTTCATCATGACTATCGTACATTCCCGCAACAAACTCGAGCAGCCACGGCGAAGCATCGTTTTCAAGCGCTCCTACCCGAAACTGTTCTAATACCACTAAGGCATCCTTGTGAGGATCATAGGGCAACACGACCACTGCATGGCCACGATCCATTACCTCACGCTCGAACACCGGCGACCAATCACCTTCAAATAATCGATGCTGCAATCGCAATTTATATAAGCTGAGAAAACCTTCACGAACCGGTGTTTTCTCAATAATTTTTACGTCGTTTTGATTAAATTTTTGCACAAGCAACCTTTTCTCGTTGTTTAACGTCTTATGTACTCGACTGAACGCGAATTTGATTCACAACAAGTGTAAAAAAAACCATCTTTGGCACATAATTAGTTACACTTGAAGCCATTCTGTTGCAACTGGTGCCATGCATTTTAATTCGTTTAAAAGTAAACTAGTAAACATTCACGAGTGTATGTAAAATAGCAGCCAGTTTTTTTGGCAAGATGATGCTTTCAAATAATTAGGACACCCTATCCATGAAAAAGCACGTACTATCAGTTTTAGTTGGCTTAACGTTCAGTGCGACGACTAGCGTCGCCTACGCCGACGACCTTGCACAAGTATTCCAACTTGCATTGCAAAATGACCCAACTTTACAACAGGTTGATGCGCAGCGCCGCGCAGCTCAAAAAGGTATCGACATCACCAAATCGGCATTTTGGCCTCAAGTCAATCTTTCTGCCGGATATTCACGTTCAAAATCAGAGAGTGCGGCTTACGATTCAGTAGCACAAAGTTTCATTGTGGTTGACAGTGAAAACCGCGGTTGGAATGCTGGCCTTAATTTAAGCCAAACCGTGTTCGATATGAACGTATGGGATCGCGCGGAATTAAGTGAAAAACAAGCATACCAAGCTGAGGTTAATTACTTAAGTGTTCGTCAGCAATTAATGATTCGTGTGGTGAATGCGTACTTTACCGTACTCGAGCGTCAAGACGACCTAGAGTTTGCAACGGCAGAGAAAAAAGCTATTGAGCGTCAGCTTGAACAAACTAAGCAACGCTTCTCCGTTGGTTTAACTGCGATCACCGATGTACACGAAGCGCAGGCTCAATATGACACGTCAGTAGCCGCTGAAATTCAAGCTAAGAATGCGGTTGAAATTGCCCAAGAATCATTGCGCGAAATCACCGGTCGTTACCATCAAGATTTAGCTCAGCTAAACACCGAGACATTTTCACCTGAAAGCCCAGAGCCAGCCGATGCGATGCAATGGGTAAAAATTGCTGAAGATAAAAATCTACAGTTACTCGTTCAACGCGTGTCGGTTGAAATTGCTGAGCAACAAATTGATTTAGCCCGCAATGGTCACTTACCAACCGTTTCGTTGAATGGTTCATACTCGACTCGTGACACTACCACCACGGTTCGTGGTAACGAAATTGATTTTCCGCGGATGGATTCAAACTCTATCGGACTTTCTCTGAATGTGCCGTTCTTCACCGGCTTCCGCACGTCTGCTGAAGTGGACCAAGCGCGTGAAAACTATGTCGCTTCAAGCCAGGAGCTCGAAGGTGTTCGTCGCGGTGTCGAACGTCAAGTTCGCAATGCCTTTTACGATATGGTTGCTTCACAAGCAACTATTCGTGCATTCGAACAGGCCGTGGTTTCAGCTGAAAGTGCATTGAAAGCCACGCAAACCGGTTTTGAAGTGGGAACTCGTACTATTGTGGACGTGTTAAACAGCACTCGCAATCTGTACAACGCCCGTCGTAATTTATCGAGCGCTCGTTATGGATACATTCGTCAGTATTTGACTCTGAAGCAAGCTTCAGGTCAGATCAGCGAACAAGATTTAGTAGCCATTAACGCAAGCTTGATTAATGAAAATAATTGAAAAACCGCACTTTAAGCCACGGTTCTTACTACCAAAATATTGGTTAACGTGGCTTAGCGTCGGCATTCTCTACACCATTTCTTGGCTGCCATATCGTTGGCAGCTGGGAATGGGTAGAGGTTTAGGTCGACTATTCTATCGTTTCGTTCCTCGCCGCGCTGACATTGCACGCCGTAATCTCGAACTTTGTTTTCCTGATATGTCTTCCAATGATATTGAAGCATTGGTTAAAAAGAACATGCAAAACACCGGTATCGCCTTTTTTGAAACGGGCATGGCTTGGTGGTGGCCAGATTGGCGTATTCGTCGCAAACTACATATTCACGGCGAAGAGCATTTACACGCAGCCCAAAAAGATGGCAAAGGCGTTCTGCTGTTACTGTTTCATTTTTTGAGTCTTGAAGTTCATGCTAGACTACATGGGTTCGTTAAACCAGCCGTAGGCCTTTACCGCCCACACAACAATGCGGTTATGGAGTACTTACAAACATTAGGACGCGGCCGGTCAAACAAATACATGATTCCGCGCACAGACGTGCGCAGCATGCTTCAAGCACTCGACCAAGGCGAAATTGCAGGTTACTTGCCAGATCAAGATTATGGCCGTAAGCGCACTGTATTTGCGCCATTGTTTGCTGTTGAAAAAGCAAGTACCACTACCGGTACTTTATTATTTGCGGGCAATGCCAATTGTGCAGTAATGCCGGTAACCTGTTTTCGACGTGACGATGGTTCTGGGTACGATATGACCTTTTACCCTGAGTTCGAGAATTTCCCGACCGGAGATGATGTCGCTGATGTCACTCGAGTCAATCACATGATTGAATTTGCGATTCAGCAAAAACCTGAACAGTACATGTGGATACATCGGCGCTTTAAAACACGACCGAACGAGAGCGACCCTGACCTTTATAAACGTTGATCCGTTAACCAGTATCGCCACGCTTGAATAACAGTGTGGCGATATTCTTCTAAGTCCATTCGAGTGACATTGCCTCGGTCATCAAGCGCTAGTTGATGAATCACTTCACGTTCAGAAATATAAGCTTTCATTAACTCTTCTGCGTCTTCAGGACTCATCAAGCCGACCTGCGCAGCCTTCTCTAATACGCGAATATTGTCGGTAAACTCTGTTAACTCCGGATGTTCTGGAGCGAAACGTAGCACTAAATATTGAACCAAAAACTCTAAATCTGTGATACCACCTTCGCCCTGCTTTACGTCAAACTCCTGACCTTCTACTTTTGCTTGCAAGTGCTCGCGCATTTTTTCTCGCATGCTAAGTACTTGCGTTCTCAGTTCTGTTTCTTCACGATCTTGGCATAGCTGCTGCCGACGTATGTCGATTAACTTCTGGCACAACTCAGGACTACCGAAAACTGGCCTTGCCCGCACTAAGGCTTGTAGCTCCCACGTCCAAGCATCTTCACGCAGGTAACTAGCAAACGTATCCAAGCGAGATACTAGCAAACCGGCTTTACCCGACGGCCTCAAACGCATGTCTACTTCGTACAAAGTGCCGACCACCGTTCGCGTGGTAAATAAATGCAAAATACGCTGTGCTAAACGTAGATAGAACTGTTGAACTTCAATAACTTTGCAACCATTGGTTTCGCCTGAATAGTCTGAGTCAGTAATAAATACTAAATCTAAATCAGAACCATAGCCGAGCTCCAAACCGCCGAGTTTGCCGTAAGCCATTACGGCAAAGCCCATATTGTCGATATCACGACCAGGAGGCACACCATGCTTCTCCGCTAACTGAAACCATGCTAGACGCACCACTTTTGCGATAATTGCTTCAGCAAGATAACTCAGGTGGTCACTGACCTTCATAAGCGGTAATGCTCCGCTGATATCAGCCGCAGCAACTTTCAGTTGCAAAACTTGGCGAGCCTGACGTAGCGCATCCATTTGCGCTTCTAAATCTTGTTCTTGTTCCGGTAGTCGCAATAAGAACTCGTCCAGTAGCGACGGATAGTCTTCCAATTTAGGCAATTGATACAAATGTTGCGGATCAATCAACTCGTCCAAAAGCAACGGATACAAAGCAAGTTGATGGGTCAACCACGAGCTTGCCCGACATAGCTTGATAAGTTGTTCGCGCGCACCCCTGTTCTCGACTAAAAGTTCAACGTACGCAGTACGGGTCATGATTTTTCGCAACACTTGAAACACACGTTCGAGCACTGAATCGGAATCAGAAAATTGCACAACGCGTTCAAGCAACAAAGGCACCAAGCGCGCCATTGCTTTACGCCCACGCGGGCCTGAGCCACGCTTGCGCACATCCATACGTAACTGGTTTACTTGTTGCCATATGAGTTGCGCAGTGGCTTTCGCAAGCCCTACATCGACAAGAACTTCCACCGCCGTGTCATCTTCAATCATATCCTGCCACAGCAGTTGCAGTTCCCCAGCTTCTTCATCCTCAGCATCCGGATCACCGATAACTTGACGGAAGTGCTCATGAACTTTCGCCATGGTTCTCTTAATTAACTCATTTACTTCCTGCCAAGGCTGTTGATACGCCAGGCTTATACGCTCTTGCAATGACTCTTCGATAGGTAACGTTTGCGTTTGTTCATCATTGAGTTGCTGCAATACGTGTTCCATTTTGCGCAGCACCTCATAGCAGCCCAGTAATTCATCGACCGATTGCTGCGGCAACAGCCCTAGTTCGGCAATAGCTTGGTAGGCTTGATAAATTGACTGAGTCTGTAATTGTCGTTGCTGACCGCCTCGTATGAGCTGAAAGGCCTGGGCAATGAATTCGATTTCACGAATGCCTCCGGGACCCAACTTGATGTTGCGCTCGAGCCCTTTTCGTCGCGTTTCTTGCGTGATTAAGCTCTTCATTTTGCGCAAGGCATCAATGGCGGAGAAATCAATATAACGACGGTAAACAAATGGGCGCAATAATGCCGAAAGTTGTTGCTGATAATTGGTATCCGATCCGATGATGCGAGCCTTAACCATTGCATAACGCTCCCAGTCGCGTCCCTGCTCCTGATAGTAATATTCAAGTGCCGACAAACTGGCCACAACTGGGCCTGATTGACCGAATGGCCGAAGCCTCAAGTCAACACGAAACACCCGACCATCCACGGTAATTTGATCAAGCATACTCACCAAACTCTGGGCAAGTTTAGTGAAAAATACACTATTCTCGATAGGTTTACGCGGATGATCTGTTTCACCTTGCTCAGGGTAGCAAAAGATAAGATCGATATCGGATGAAAAGTTGAGTTCACCGCCACCCAATTTACCCATACCAATGACTAACAATGGAAGCGCTTTGCCATGCTCGTCACGCGGCGTGCCAAAACGTTCGCAAAATCGGGGGTACAGCCACGCTAATGAACAACTAATAAACGCATCAGCAGTAGCGGTAATATGCGCCAGCACGTCCTCTATAGCCATTTGTTGCAGTAAGTCTGCTGCTGCAATTGTGGCGTACCAGCGCTGCCGTAACTGCCGCACCACTCGATTGGCTTCGGTTTCGTTCGTGCAACGTGCCAGACTATCATTTAAGCAAAGCTGATAATCGCTCGGTTGAGGCAGAACAACTTGTTCCCCTTGCCACTCAATAGCATCGGGCTGTTGCTCTATAACGCGAGCAACAAACTCACTAATTGACGTTACTCGCGCCAGCAACTTCACAGTTACAGTATCCAATATGGCTCTTGTTTCAGAGCAGCTCTGCGTGAACGCTCCAACGCGTAGAGAAGTGACTCAAGTTGCACTTCTTGCCAACTGAGTAGTTTTTCCGTGTTAATGTCGTCGGTATCTTTAATGGCCTCACGCAAAAGCTTTAATGCCATAATTTCTCGAATGCCACGCATCATGTCTTGCCACGGCGCGCGGAAACTTTCACGATCATCGGCATCGAACAAATAGCCAACGCAGTAGCCTAACTGTAGCGAGCTTTGTAACTGCGGTAGGAGTTTTAAATACTGGTCCGCACGCATTTCCTCATGACGGGTAAACGCTTCGACAACCTGTTGCCAGTCTTCGCGTAACCGCTGCGCTGCCCATTGTTTAAGTGGTAGCTGCGTTAGTTGCTCATGACGAGGTTGTTGCGCGCATAGTTCACCAAGTTCAAACAAGGTCAGTTGATAATCATCTCGTTTGCTTAAGTTAATTACCAACTCAAGTTGAACGGCATGCTCTTGCTGTTCGAGTATCTCATCGTACAATTTTTGATTTTGCTCCAGTGCACGGTGGTATGCACCATCCTCCGCGGTTAGCTCGTTGAGTCCGTCGTAGCGACTCAGCCAG
The DNA here is from genome assembly GCA_002279005.1 of Idiomarina sp. 34-48-12. Lineage (GTDB taxonomy): Bacteria > Pseudomonadota > Gammaproteobacteria > Enterobacterales > Alteromonadaceae > Pseudidiomarina. The sequence goes on from NCJS01000008.1 coordinate 32,825, forward strand.
CCGAGATGTCCCAGCATTTGCTCTAACCGTACAATATGATCACTCACATCAATTTCAAACAGAGCGAGCTGCTGCAGCACGACTTTACACAAACGAATACCGTCAGTAATTCCGGCCACAGCACGCACACTCGGTTGCTCATTCAAACAGGCATCATTGTGCTGCCAATATTGCAGCGCGTATGCCAGAGCTCGATAAAGACCACCACCAGCATCGTCAGTTGGTTGCTGGCGAACAAAGTGAGCATGCGTAAATGGCTCTAACACCGATTTTTCTGCCAACAAATAACCCCGAGCAGCCTTACTTAAGCTGCCCACTCGTGCATTAACACGTGTGATGAAGCGTCTCGCCAACTTATATGCTTGCGCTATCTCACCGCCTTGAACCTCAAGCTCAATTTCACAAATTGGTCGAGTCTTATCGTTGGCAATAACCTGACCTTCGTCGAAAACCAATTCAATCACACCATCGCCGCTGATGATTTGCCAACGATGGCGGGTGAAATCGGTACGAAATATTTCGGTTAATTCGCGCTGAACATCGAATACGGGGAATTCATCAGGCCAAATATCTTCTTCAAACAACGTCAAATCAGGTTCGTCGCGCGTTACTACAACATTGTATTCCGGGCGAGAATGCATGCCACCAAGCACTTCACCTGACAATTTAATGGTTTGTTCACGTTCATCGCCTCGACGGCGAATACGTAAACCAATGTCATGCTGACGCAATTGCAGGTCCGGCGTATCAAAATACGCATTACTTAATTCCAGTTGGCTCGGTTGTGCTTCTTTAGCTAGCTGTTGGCACAATGCTAGAACCGCATCTCGCTTGGCTGGTTCTACCAGTAACTTTAGTTCTATTTCTTGACTCACGAGTGGTCTCTTACACGTTGATTTTGCTTGTTTCATACGGTACTCGTACTCATTGTGCGGGTCAACTTAAATGGGCTTGACAGCGGTGTTTAAAAAATGCACCGTGGGCGCGATTTAGAGAATTAAAAAAATGTGATCAGACTAGCTTTACGCGCGCCAAAAAAGTCATATACTGGCGCCCGAAATATGTCACCGCCAGCCTTGGGCTGAGTCCAACAGGAGATGCTATGTTCAAAGCGAGTGAAGTACTTGCGGCTCAGTATACCGGCGCCGACCTTGGTCGACTCCAAAAAGCGATAACTGCCAACTACCTGGTAGATGAAGATGCCTATTTGCGTGAGCTATTGCCTTTAGTCCCTCAAGAGGAATCTAATCTTGATGCGGTAACTCAGGCAACAACCGATTTAGTCAATAAAGTTCGCGACCGTGCTGATGGCGGTGGCGTTGATGCGTTCTTGCAAGAATACAGCCTTGATACTAAAGAAGGCATTATTTTGATGTGTCTTGCCGAGGCATTGCTGCGTATTCCTGATGCGACCACAGCCGATGCCCTCATTCAAGATCGTTTATCTGGCGGTGATTGGCAGAAACATATGGGGCAAAGTGCTTCATGGTTGGTCAATAGCGGTACATGGGGTCTTGCGTTAACCAATTCGGTGATTAACCCAACGGGCCAGCCAATGGAAACGCCTCGTGGTGTATTCCGTCGTATGGTTCGCCGCTTAAGTTCGCCTGTGGTGCGCAAAGCAACCTATGCTGCGATGCGGATTATGGGAACGCAATTTGTTTTAGGTAGAACCATACAAGAGGCTCTCAAAAACAGCCGAAACAATCGCGATAAAGGCTATACCCATTCATACGATATGCTCGGTGAAGCAGCATTAACCATGGCCGATGCCCGTCGTTATCACGCTGACTATGTCAACTCAATCAAAGTAGTTGGCAAAGAAAACTTCAATAACCCGAATGCACCGCGACCGACAATTTCAATTAAATTGTCTGCGTTACATCCGCGTTATGAAGTGGCAAATCATGAACGGGTACTCACTGAACTTGCTTCCAGCTTAACCGAACTCGTGAAGTTAGCGAAAGAAGCTGACGTCGGCGTCAGCATTGATGCCGAAGAAATGGATCGCTTAGAACTTTCACTAGAACTGTTTGAGAAAGTTTACCGTAGCGGCGTGTGTAAAGGTTGGCCACGTTTTGGCTTAGTGGTTCAAGCTTATTCAAAGCGCGCTTTACCAGTACTTTGCTGGGTAACTGCATTAGCTCGCGAATGCGGCGATGAAATTCCAGTACGCCTCGTGAAAGGTGCATATTGGGATACTGAAATTAAACTGTGTCAAGTAAACGGCTTAGAAGGCTATCCAGTTTATACCCGAAAAGCGAACACGGATGTGTCTTACCTGGCGTGTGCTCATTATTTAATGAGTCCGGCAACAGATGGCGCTATCTATCCACAGTTTGCAACACACAATGCGCAAACTGTAGTTGCAATTCGCGAGTTGAATAAAAAATATCAACGTCGAATTGAGTTCCAACGTCTGCATGGTATGGGTGATGATCTTTACGACACCTTGCTTGAGCAAGATCCGAAAGTCACCGTTCGTATTTATGCGCCAGTAGGCGCTCACAAAGACTTGCTGCCGTATTTAGTTCGCCGCTTACTTGAAAACGGTGCAAACACATCGTTTGTACATAAGCTAGTGGACCCTGAAACGCCGGTGGCCGAACTCACAGAGCACCCGCTTCGCACTATGCTGAAGCATGAGCATTTCGCAAACCATAAGATTCCATTACCGACGCAGATTTTCAGCGATCGGAAAAACTCGTTAGGATTGAATATGAACATTCACTCGCAAGCTGATGATTTTATCAACGCCGTTCATCAATATCGTGATAAGCAATGGCAAGGTGGCCCGATTGTTAATGGTGATGTAGTTGATGCACACCACCGCGTTGCTATTCACAGCCCACAGAACACCAGTCAGCAGATTGGTACCATTTGTTGGGGTGACAAAGCATTAGCCGAGCAAGCACTACAAAGTGCAAATGCAGCTTATCGCCGCTGGCGCGACACAGACGTTGAAGTGCGCGCATCGGCGCTTGAGAAATTGGCAGATTTGATGGAAGCCAATCGTAATGAACTAATTGCTCTGTGTACCATGGAAGCTGGTAAGAGCTTACAAGATGGTATCGATGAAGTTCGCGAAGCTGTGGACTTCTGCCGCTATTATGCCCAGCAAGCACGTGAACTGATGGGCGACGGCACGATATTGCCAGGGCCAACCGGCGAAACGAATGAACTGTTCTTGCAAGGCCGCGGTACCTTTATCTGTATCAGCCCTTGGAACTTCCCACTCGCAATCTTTATGGGACAAGTTGCAGCAGCTTTAGTTACTGGTAACTGCGTGATTGCAAAGCCAGCTGAACAAACCGGTTTAATTGCCTTCCGCGCTGTTCAATTGGCATTAGAAGCTGGTATTCCTGGTGACGTATTACATTACATGCCAGGCAGCGGTGCTGAGGTTGGTAGCTTCTTGGTGTCACAAGAAGATATCGGTGGCGTATGCTTTACCGGTTCAACCTACACGGCGCAATCTATTAACCGTGCATTGGCGGCTCGCACAGGTGCAATTGTGCCATTGGTTGCAGAAACGGGTGGGCAAAATGCGATGTTGATCGATTCAACAGCCTTGCCAGAACAAGCGGTTACCGACATCGTTGCCAGCGCATTTAAGAGTGCCGGTCAACGTTGTTCAGCACTTCGTGTGTTGTTTGTTCAAGACGATATCGCTGACCGCGTGATTGATTTGCTCAAAGGCGCAATGGCTGAACTGAAGGTGGGTGACCCAATGTTGCATGAAACCGACGTTGGCCCAGTTATTGATGGTGTCGCGAAAAGTAACCTTGAGCAACACATCAATGATATTTCACAAGCAGGTCGCTTAATCGCTCGAGCACCAATGCCGGAGTATACCAATGGCGGTACTTTTGTGGCGCCAACGGCGATTGAAATCGATAGCATTAATCAGCTAGTTAAAGAAAACTTCGGTCCGATTTTGCACGTCATTCGTTACAAAACGAGCGAGCTTGACCAAGTTATTGATAGCATTAACGGCACTGGCTTCGGCTTAACATTCGGCATTCATAGCCGCAATGAAACCTTTGCAGCAGATATCGCGCGTCGCATTGACGTGGGTAACGTTTACATTAACCGAAATCAGATTGGTGCTGTAGTTGGCGTACAACCGTTTGGTGGTCGTGGTATGTCTGGTACTGGCCCGAAAGCCGGTGGTCCACACTACTTAACACGCTTTGTGACTGAGAAGACACGCACTAACAACATCACTGCAGTTGGTGGTAATGCAACCTTGTTGTCGCTAGGTGACTAGCGACAACACGACATTGCATTGAGAACACAATAAAGTGGGCGACTAAAACTCGCCCACTTCGTGTTGATACAAACTCTCACTACCGTCCTCAATTGCTCCGATTAAACCGTGTATACGCGGTAAAATGCGAGCCATATAGAACTTCGCTGTCTTCACTTTACTGGCTAGGTATGGGCGCTCATCAACTAATGGCTGAGCTACTTTTGCCATGCGCAACCACATATAGGCAAATGCCACATAACCAACCAAATTCAGGTACTCAACGGCAACACTGTTGATCACGTTTTCATCTTGCGCAACACGCTCGAGCACGAGCTTTGTGATCTTGCCCACTATTTGAGTGGCTTCAGCCAACTGTTGATACTCTTTTTCTAAACCGGCTTGAGGATCTGCCAACAAGGCTTGAATATCTTCCAGCAATGGTTTGAGTAATTCGCCACGCGAACCTGCAACCTTGCGACCGAGTAAATCGAGCGCTTGGATACCATTGGTACCTTCATAAATCTGCGCAATACGAGCGTCTCGAACTAACTGCTCTTGTCCCCATTCACGAATAAATCCGTGGCCACCAAATACTTGCTGACCAATAACTGTAGCTTCAAAACCGGTATCGGTTAAAAACGCTTTGGCTACCGGCGTAAGTAATTGAACCAAGGCTTCCGCTCGCGCCTTCTGCTCTGGCTCTTGGGCGTATTTCGCAATATCTAGCTGCTGCCCAACGTAGGTTGAGAATGCGCGACCGCCTTCCACAAAAGCTTTCATGGTCAACAACATGCGACGAACATCACCGTGCACAATCAGAGGATCGGCTTCTTTATCAAGTTCACGCGTCGCTTTCGCCCCACGCCCTTGAATACGGTCTTGCGCATATTCTAAAGCATTCTGATACGAACGTGCAGCGGCACCAAGCCCTTGAATACCAACCCCAAGACGTTCGTAGTTCATCATGGTGAACATGGCCGGTAGACCTTGATGAGGTTCGCCGACTAACCAACCCTTGGCACCATCAAAGTTGAGCACACAGGTCGCAGAAGCATGAATTCCCATTTTATGTTCAATAGAGCCACAGCTAACACCGTTACGCTCGCCAATGTCTCCGTTTTCATCAACGAGAAACTTCGGAACGAGGAAAAGACTAATACCTTTGCTACCAGCTGGTGCGTCAGGTAACTTCGCCAATACTAAATGAATAATGTTCTCGGCAAGATCATGTTCGCCGCCAGTAATGAAGATTTTAGTTCCTGAAATAGCGAAGCTACCATCGTCATTTGGCACCGCTTTTGAACGAATAATGCCTAAATCAGTACCTGCATGTGGCTCAGTTAGACACATTGAACCCGTCCACTGACCAGCAATCATTTTCTCGAGATAAGTAGCTTTTAGAGTGTCGTCAGCGTGCTGATCGATGGTCATGATCGCACCGGCGGTTAGACCTGGATACAAAGAAAACGAAATATCTGCTGCACACAGCATTTCTTCGTATTGGGCCGAAACACTTTTCGGCAGGCCCATACCACCAAACTCTGGGTTTGCAGTCACACCAACCCAACCGCCTTCTGCGAGTTGCTTAAAGTTCTCTTTGTAACCTTTTGGCGTGGTCACCACGCCATTATCAAATGACACGCCTTCTTCGTCAGCAGCGCGTGCGTTTGGGGCAATCAGAGTCTCGGCGAGCTTAGCGCCTTCATCAATAATCGCAACCGCGGTTTCAATATCTAACTCCGCGAGCTCGCCGAACTGGGCCCAATCTTTATCAACTTCGAAAACGTCTTGCAGCATAAACTGCATATCTTCACGTGGAACACGATAATCCGCCATAACAACACCTCTTTGCTGACGATGATTTCACGGTGAAATCAAACAGTAGATTTAAACAGGTGTTTTAATAACAGATTCGTTATGGCTTTGTCCAGTCTTCTAAGGCGGGTTGCTGAAAAGCTTGATCATTCTTTGACAACACCACATGTGCAGGAGCGATAGCTAAAATGGTTAAACCTTGATAGCTTTCACCTTCAAATAAACGCACGCCACTGAGTTCAATCCAGCGTGAATTTGGCCGCGATGAGTACTGATGCCCATCATATGTGAAACTTGGCACTGAACGCTGAAAGCTTGGGTTCAATTGTGCCAACACTGGCACCACACTCAAGTTTTCTCCTTGCTCACCTAGTGCACTTTCAAAAGCACTGAGCATTTCAGGCGATATTTGATTGAGATCAATTGCTTGATTCGCGTTCACCACCGAACTGTCAGCCTGCTGTTCTGCCGCACTGATTAGCTCATCGCCTTGTTGCTCGGTAACCTCAGGCTCGACTTCTTCCTCAATACGCCAATTCGGTTGAATCACAGTGACCACCGTTCCTAATCGATACGACGTGGCAGCAGTCGGTGATTGCGTTTCTTGCGACGCTTGCACAGGAGTCACACCAGTTATCAACTGCTGGCTAATGAACCATCCTGCAATAACTGCAATGATCATGATCACGACAGCCATCAACGTTTTTGCTAAAGCACTTGTTGGCTGTTGCGCAGACTGTAAGGAAATCGACCCCGGTTGTTGCAATAACGGCGATTGTTGATTGCGTAATGCTTTAAGTACCGATGACATTAACGCACCTCCGAGTTTTTCGATTTAGCTAATCGCGGTCCTGATTCATTTTCGTTTGCACTCAACCATGCTAACGTCAACGCATCTATTTGCCCTGTCACTTTCACACCAGCTTGCTGTTGCACATGACGCACTTGTTCCGCTATACCATCGCGTCTATCAACCCCATGCTCGCTCAGCTGTCGTGCAAGCCATTGTTGATATACCGATTGCTCAGCGTCGGCATCGACGTCGAAATACCCCGGGGGTTGCGCAATTACGATTACGAATTCTCCAGTCCAATCGTTGTTTGGTGACGCATCAACATCACTCACAAACTGATAGTCACCGTTCTTCAGCGTCAACAGCGCTGGTAGCTCAGGAATGAGAATTTGATCCAAGCGAGCGCTCGCACCCACGCAGAGAAGTTCGAACGACTGAATCCATTCACAAAACGCTTGTTCTTGCGGCGGATTCGGCAGCTTCCAAGCGCTTGCCATTAATTCAATGCCGCTTCTTATTGGTGTCGTCTGTTCCACGACGGGTTGAGCAATTTCAGCTTGACGCCAGTACCAATTCGCCGCTCCAGTTAAACCAGCGATTACAACCCCCGCAACGATCAACTGCAGCCAACTCCCTCTGGATTTTTCTTCGCGTTGATGCGACGGACCATCTAACTCCTTAGCGGCAATTTGAATATGACGAACCGTGACTACTGATTGCTGTTCGTTATAAGCTGCCAGCAAGGCGCGATCACAGAGTAAATTGAGTCGCCGTGGAATTCCTTCGCTCGCGAGGTGTACTTTTTTGACAGCTTTTTTATCGAACAACCCACGCTGCGCACCGGCAACTTGCAATCGGTAATTTATATATCGCTCAGAATCAGCTAACTGCAGCGGCAACAGGTGGTACCGAGCGGTAATGCGCTGGGCGAGTTGACGCAGTTCACGACGGCGCAGTAAGTCTTGAAGTTCCGGCTGCCCGATTAGAATAACCCGCAACAGCTTGTGTTGATTCGTTTCTAAATTGGTTAATAGTCGTAATTGCTCAAGCACCTGAGGCTGCAGATGCTGGGCTTCATCAATTAACACCACGCACTGCTGACTTTGGGCATGAGCCTCAAGTAAAAACTGGCTAAGTTTATCGGTTAGTTGCTTTGCTGTTACTTGGTTTTTGTTGTATTCAATACCAAATTCATCACACAAAGTTGCCAACAATTCATCTGAATTCAGCATCGGGTTCAAAATAAATGCCGTGCGTGTTTGTTCTGGAAGCTGTTCCAACAACGCTCGAGAAACCGTTGTTTTACCCGTACCGACTTCACCCGTCAGCAATATGAACCCGCCACTGCCCTGCAAACCGTAACTAAGGTGCGCCAGCGCTTCTTGGTGGCGTTCACTCAAATATAAAAATTGTGGGTCGGGTGCAATTGAAAATGGCTCGGTATGCAACCCAAAATAATTAAGATACATGGCAACTTCGCTGCATTAATAGTTATAGTGTGAAACAGTGTAACGACTCGCTTGCATCAGGGCTAGTGATTCGCGATCATCATTAAAAAGCAAAAGGAGCAATTGTGGAAGTTTATCTAGTCGGTGGTGCAGTACGTGATCAACTCTTAGGTAAGTCCGTGCATGAGCGTGACTACGTTGTTGTTGGTGCGCGCCCAGAAGAGATGCTCGCGCAAGGGTTCCGACAAGTAGGAAAAGATTTCCCTGTATTTCTGCACCCGCAAACCGGTGAGGAGTATGCGCTTGCTCGTACCGAACGTAAGTCTGGTCAAGGTTATACAGGCTTCACCGTTTATGCAGCGCCCGATGTCACCCTAGATGATGATTTAATTCGTCGCGATTTAACCATTAATGCCATTGCTCAAAATGAGAACGGACAGTTATTCGATCCCTATGGCGGTCTCGACGATCTCAAGAGTCGCACGCTTCGCCATATCTCGCCCGCGTTCGCTGAAGACCCGTTACGAGTTCTTCGTGTTGCCCGCTTTGCCGCCCGTTTCGCTGACGACGGTTTTATCGTCGCCGACGAAACGTTAACGCTCATGCGTATAATTAGTCTCAGCGGTGAACTTCAAACTCTCGCGGCAGAGCGTGTGTGGCGGGAAACTGAAAAAGCAATGGCGACCAGTGCACCATATGTTTTTTGGCAGATATTAAAGTCGTGCGACGCACTTGAGCCTTGGTATAGCGAGTTGAAAAACTCAATTGATATCGAGAAACTTAAAATTCAAATGCAGCAGTTGGGCTCTAAGCTCAACAGTCATATTGCTTGGGCACTCAGTTGTTATCGGCTGCCTATCGCAGCACTTAATCAGCTTCAGGAGCGGTTAAAAGTGCCCAACTTATATAGCGATATTGCTATCGCTGCACGCAAAGTAAATTGGCAACTAGCGCAACAGATTGACGCGACATGGGCGTTTCAAGCCATTGGAGAAGTTGATGGTTGGCGTCGTCCGCAG
>NCJS01000043.1 GCA_002279005.1 Idiomarina sp. 34-48-12
TACAAATTGTGTAACGCACCAAGTACGCGATAGCAGGTATCAAGTTCATCCACAATCACGCGGAACGCATAGATATCCATCACCTGCTCAAATTTGAGTTCCTTGTACTTCATTTTTTGGTAAATGCTGTACAAGTGTTTTTCACGACCGAGAACACGGGCTTTAATACCCACATCTTTCAATCGTTTTTCAATTTCGGTTTGAACGCGTTCAACCAACTCACGACGATTACCGCGCGCTTTCTTTACTTCGGACTCGAGTAATTTCGCGCGCCAAGGATGCAGCGCATGAAAGCCCAACAGCTCCAGCTCGTTTTTAATATCGTGAATACCCAAGCGGTGAGCAAGTGGCGCATAAATCTCTAAGGTCTCGCGCGCAATTCGGCGTTTCTTGTCTGGGCGCAGATGGCTAATGGTACGCATATTGTGCGTACGGTCTGCCAGCTTGATCAAAATAACGCGAATATCCTGCACCATCGCCATGATCATTTTGCGATAGTTTTCAGTTTGCAGTTCTTCTTTGGAATTAAATTGCAGCTTGTCGAGCTTAGATACGCCTTCAACGAGTTCAGCGACGGTTGCGCCAAACTGTTCAGCAAGATCTTCTTGGGTATATTCGGTATCTTCAATCACATCATGCAGCAAGGCTGCCATGATGGTCTCGTGATCGAGTCGCATATCAGCCAGCAGGCCAGCGACTGCAACAGGATGGGTTATATAGGGTTCGCCACTATGGCGTTTCTGATGTTTGTGCCCATCAGCAGCTAATTTGAAGGCCGCAGCAGCTTGCTCCACCTGGTCCGGTGGCAAATACTCGGCTAACTGTTGTCTGAGGCCTTCAAACAAATACACCCGATTTACTCAAGCCCACGAATTGCGTCAACGGCTGCCATTTCTTCAGCGTCTTTTTGTGCCATTTCGGTGCGTTCTTCAGCGTCTAAACGCTTCGCATCAATTTGGCCGCTTTCAATTTCGCGTAAAGCGACAACGGTTGCTTTTTCATTGTTTTTCCAAGGAACCAATGCATCTTTGCCTTGGGTTGCTAATTGACGGGCACGACGTGCTGCCACCAATACTAAATCGAATCGGTTGCCAATACGGTCAACAGCATCTTCTACGGTTACGCGAGCCATGTTTACTCCAACTATGTGCAAAACGGGTCAGGAATTATACGGATTTACCCGCCATTCGCCAAGAGATCTTTGATTTTAGCGGCATGCCGCACTTGTTGTAATGCTACCTTAAGGCGTTGCGAGAACACAATATGCTCAAGCTGTGCCAAGGTTTGATCAAATTTATCATTCACCAGCAAGTAGTCAAACTCATGATAATGCGACATTTCTGCTTGTGCTTTTTCCATGCGTGAGCGAATCACTTCGTCACTGTCTTGACCGCGACTGCGCAGGCGTTCTTCAAGCACTTCAAGGCTTGGCGGCACAATAAAAATAGACTGTGCCTGTGGGTGAGCTTCACGAACTTGACGCGCACCTTGCCAATCAATGTCCAAAAATACGTCGATACCTTGCGTTAAGGTTTGTTCGATATAGCTACGTGACGTGCCGTAGTAATTGCCGAACACATGCGCCCACTCATAAAAATCGTTGTTGTCGATTTTTTCTTTGAACTGGCTTTCGGTTAAAAAATGATAGTGCACACCATCAATTTCACCGGGCCGTGGCGCCCGCGTTGTGCATGACACCGACACCTGCATACTTTCTTCAGTGTGGCGCGCAAGCAAAGCACGGATTAAACTAGATTTACCTGCACCGCTTGGTGCAGCCAAAATAAATAAATTGCCGGTGGCGATTGATGTTGTCATGAATACTTACATTGATCGGCTTGCTAATAACGGCAAAGCATAGCATGTTGCATAGTAAAATAACTAGAGCGGAGAGCTGGGATGACAACAGGATGGATTATTATTATTGCTGCAGTAGTGGTGTTGGTGTACTTGATTGGCATATACAACAAACTGGTGCGGCTCAAAAATCAATTTCAAAACGCCTTTGCGCAAATTGAAGTTCAACTCAAACGTCGCTATGACTTAATTCCGAATTTAGTCGAAACAGCGAAAGCCTATTTAACGCACGAGCGTGAAACATTAGAAGCAGTCATTTCTGCACGTAATCAAGCGGCAGCAGCCTTACCGCAAGCAGCACAAGATCCAACCAACGCTGGGGCAATGCAGCAACTCGGCGGTGCCGAATCAGCCTTGGGCAGCGCACTGGGTCGCTTGAATGTGGTAATGGAAGCCTATCCAGATTTAAAAGCAAACCAGAATATGATGCAGGTAAGTGAAGAGTTGACTAGCACCGAAAACCGCGTTGCGTTCTCACGCCAAGCCTTTAACGACGCGGTAATGACCTATAACACTTATCGCCAATCATTCCCGCCAGTCATGTTTGCAAGCTTCTTTGGTCACAGCAAAGATGCAAACTTACTGGAGTTTGCCGATAGCGCGGAAATACAGGCAGCACCAAAAGTTAACTTTTAATCGGGATTAACAACATGGTTAATTTCTTTGAACACCAACAGCAGGCCAAGCGTAATACTGGCCTGCTCGTGGTGCTATTTCTTGTCGCTTTTACCTTAATTATCGGATTCGTTGCTGTTGTTACAGCGGCGATATTTGGTGGTGTTGCGATACAGCAGAATGGCGAGTACCACTTCAGCTGGCAACCGATTGCTTGGGTGGTGGTGATTGTTGGCGGCGGCATTCTAACCGCCATGCTGGTGAAGTGGCTGAGTTTGAAGCCAGGCGGCCATGTTGTTGCGGAAAGTTTAGGTGGCGTGCGCATTGAACCGAATTCGACAGACCCACTTGAACGCCGAATTCTCAATGTGGTGGAGGAAATGGCGATTGCGGCGAATATGCCCGTTCCTGCGGTTTATCTCCTTCCCAACGAAGCCAACATTAATGCGTTTGCCGCCGGTTACGAAAGCAAAGATGCCGTCATTGGCTTAACCCGCGGCGCTGTCGAAACGTTCTCTCGCGAGCAGCTGCAAGCGGTTGTGGCACACGAATTCAGCCACATTTTAAATGGTGACATGCGCCTAAATATTCGCTTGATTGCGGCTCTTGCTGGAATTTTACTGATTGCACATGTCGGGCGCATTTTTCTGCACTCTGCGCGGTTTAGCTCATCGCGGCGACGCGGCAATGGTAATGCGCTGCCGTTAGTTGGTTTGGCCCTATTTATTATTGGTTATATTGGCGTGTTTTTTGGCAACATCATCAAAGCTGCAGTGAGTCGCCAGCGCGAGTACCTTGCCGATGCTGCCGCGGTGCAATTTACGCGCAACCCAGAAGCACTTTCGGGCGCCCTCCAACAAATTGGCGCGCGCGAGTACGGCAGCAAAATTGACCACGCGAATGCGGATGAAACCGCTCATTTATTCTTCGGTCAAGCATTGAGCTCTTGGTTTACCTTGATGGCGACACATCCGCCGCTCGATAAACGCATCAAGCGCATTCAGCCGAGTTGGAATGGTCGCTATCCGAAACCCAACAAGGCCATGGTGCAATCTGTTGCCGAACAGCAGGCCAGTCAGCCACAACCGACTGCATTGAACCGCTTAGCAATGTTGGCATTACCGGCGCTACTGCTCGAGCGCGTGCGTTCGCCACAACAAGCGCCGCAATTTATTCGCGATATGATGATTGGTCAATTGCTGGGCGAAAGCCATCCGCAGCTTGCTGAGTTGAGCGCGGCACAACAATTAGCGTTAGTTGAGTTGGCGGTTCCGGCATTACGCGTCGCAAAAGATAGTGACCGACTGGCATTATTGAAAGATCTCGAACAACTAGAGCAAAGTGATGATTTGTTCCACTGGTGCTTGTATCAGTTGTTAGCTCGTCAGTTAATTGAGTCGAAACGCTTTACCTTAAAAATAGATAACGCTGAAGCGTTTGCGGCAACGGTCGTGGCACTCAAACGCGCCGAACAACAGCAGCCGCTGAATTTGAAGCAGCTTGAGCAAGCATTAAACACCTGTAAGAGCTGGTCACCGAAGGCCAAACAACCTTTAGTTCAGAAATGGGTTGAAACGGTGACGTCTGACCAACATATCTCAGAGACTGAACGCAAATTAGTCGCCACGTTGTGTGCTTGCATTGAAGAGCCGCTACCCGATGAAATGCTGACGAACGCCGCATCGTAGTTTTACATAAATACTGCGATCGATTTCGTCGGCATGTGCGTATTCCCCGTACCAAACTGATTCAAGGAGTTATCATGTCGACGGATTTATCCCCTTTATTACAACCATTTTCATGTAAGTCATTAAACCTTCGCAATCGCGTCGCGATGGCGCCAATGACACGTAGTTTCTCGCCTGGCAATGTGCCAAATGACGCGGTGGTCAAGTATTACCAACGCCGCGCCGAGGGCGAAATTGGCCTCATTATTACCGAGGGTGTGGAAATTAATCACGCCGGGGCCAGTGGCTTCCCGAATGTGCCTAAAATTTATGGCGAGGCTATGACAGGTAAGCAAAGCGGCGTAGCAATGACTAAAGATGATATCAACGAAGTGATTGCCGCTTTCGCTGAATCAGCTAAGCAATCGAAGGAAGCAGGGTTTGATGGCGTTGAAATTCACGGCGCGCATGGTTACTTGATTGACCAGTTTTTGTGGGAAGGCACGAATGTTCGTGATGACGAATATGGCGGTTCATTAGAGAACCGTGCGCGCTTTGCATGTGAAATTGTTAAAGCCGTGCGCGAAGCAGTTGGCGAAGATTTTGCAATTGTGTTTCGTTTCTCACAGTGGAAGCAGCAAGAATACGACGCCAAACTTGCTAAAACTCCTGAGCAACTGAAACAGCTACTTGATTTGTTGGTTGATGCCGGCGTTGATATTTTTCACGCTTCAACACGCCGTTTCTGGGAGCCAGAGTTTCAAGGTTCTGATCTAAACCTCGCCGGTTGGACGCAAAAATTAACCGGTAAACCTGCTATTTCAGTCGGCAGCGTTGGTTTAACCGAAGACTTTATCAGCGGTACCTTTGCCTCAGATAAACCTGCGGTAGAGAAATCAGGCATTGATGAACTTGTAAAGCGTATGGCGAATCATGAGTTTGAACTCATCGCTGTTGGTCGCGCCTTGTTGCAAGACCCACAGTGGCTTCAAAAAATGCGTGACGGCAAAGAAGATGAGGTGAAAGCGTTCAGCAAAGCCTCATTGAAAGAGCTGGTTTAACCGACAATGAAACATCGGGTGGGACTCATTTGGTTTGACAGTGACCTTCGGGTTGGCGACCACCCGTTGCTTCATCTCGCTCAACAAGAATGCCAGCAACTCATCTGCTTGTACTGTGTGAATCCGAAATGGTTTCAGCCGAATCGATACGGATTGCGCAGTATTGGTGAAAAACGCTGGCAATTTTTACAACAGACCTTAGCCGCTCGACTTGGGTGACGCCGCCATCTCAAACAGCGTTTGTTGGTGGTAGTACCGCAGGCTTTCAGCATCTGAAGGACTACTTTGCTACAGCTCATGCGCAAACCTATAAGCAAACACGTAACGGGCTCGATAATTGGAGGGATTCCACCAAATTCTCTGCTTGGCTCGCCATAGGCGCTATATCGCCGCGCCAAGTACTCGCTGAATTGGCGGCACATGAAGCGCTTCAAGGTGCCAATGACAGCACCTATTGGATATTTTTTGAGTTGTTGTGGCGCGAGTATTTCCATTGATATGCCCTCTACCACGACAAGAAACTTTTTGCGTTTGAGGGTATTCAGCAACGCCGTCCAACGACTAGTTTTTACCCCGCACGATTTCAAAAATGGTGCCAAGGTAATACTCCATACCCCATCGTCAATGCGTGCATGAAACAGCTAGACGAAACGGGTTATATGTCTAACCGTGGTCGCCAATTGATCGCAAGCTGTTTTGTTCACGAACTTGGCCTAGATTGGCGTTATGGCGCGGCCTATTTTGAGCAACAATTAATTGATTACGACGTGGCGGCAAACTGGGGAAACTGGCAATATCTGGCCGGCGTCGGCTCTGATCCACGCGGGCATCGTTGGTTCGATTTAGCCAAACAAACCGCGATGTATGACCCTCAAGAAGAGTTTATTCGCCGTTGGCAGGGGAATACCTTTGATGCTCAGCTTGATCATATCGACGCCGCCGACTGGCCAATAGGCTAACGACGACGCTGCAACCAAGGGTACAAATGTTCGTGCATTTTTGGATCCATAATCGCCATTAAGAAATGATGACGCTCAGGAATCTCCCGCACCGTCACATAGCGCGACTCTAATGGTTTGAAATACTCATAAGGCGCAACATTGTCGACGTTACTTGCCAAAATCAGGGTTGGTACTTTTACCGGCGGTAGTACTTGATGTAAATCGAGCGCAGCAGGATCAATATCGCGCTTCATCAGCGTATTTTTCACCCCTTCACGAATCGACTCTTCCGAGACAATTTTACTAGTTTGCTCGTGAGTGATTTTACTTACTTCGTATACTGCGTCTGCGAATTGACGCATCGGTGCGAGCAATACGAGACCGCTGATGTCGTTGCGTTGACGCGCCACATGCACCGCTGCTAACGCCCCCATTGAAAAACCAGTAATAAATAATGGATGCGGCCGCTCACGGGCTGGCAATGAATTAATCAACGTTGTGATCATGTCCACATCATCAACGGCAAATCCGGGTTGTTCATGTGATGAACCGCCATGTCCCTTCAGATCTGGAATCACCACATGGAAACCTAAGAAACGATAGTAGTCGGCTAAGAAAAACATCGTTTCTTTTGAGCCACCGTAGCCATGCAACATAACCATGGTACCGCGTCGAACTTCTGGAATTTGCTGGCGATTCAACGTGAGTTTATATTCTTCTGTTTTCGTTTCACCAACCGCCGTAAATTCGAAGGTGCGTTTGTCACTGTCAGTAATTGGTGGTGCATACAAATATTGCGTACAACCATCAAGATAAGGCATACAGAACTGGCGCTGCTCACCACCCAGCTCGGCAATGAGTTCTGGCATATTTGCTGGCATCCCAATTGGCTCTACGCGAGTAGAAAGCTTGTGCTCAACGTAAGTAGCGCACCCTTGCAATAGAACAACAGCGAATAGTCCAAAACACAGCTTGCGATACATCGGGGCTCCTCAACATGTTTATCTGACAATTGACACAAGTCCCCGATAATATCACTTCTTAACGTAACACCAACAGTCTTTACGTTCGGTTAGTTACGCCAACGCCTGTTCAAGATCCGCGATTATGTCGTCAACGTGTTCAATTCCGACACACAAACGTATGGCTTCTGGCTTCACGCCTACCTTTTCTTGTTCCGCAGCAGTGAGCTGACGGTGAGTTGTCGACGCCGGATGGCACGCGAGTGATTTTGCATCGCCAATATTCACCAATCGCTTGAACAGGTTCAGCTTGTCATAGAAGCGCACACCCGCTTCATAACCGCCTTTCACACCGAAAGTTAACAACGATGCTGGTAATCCACCTTTGATAATTTTCTGTGCTAACCCATAGTTTGGATGGTTAGAAACACCGGCATAATTGACCCAGGCTACCTGCGGATGTTGTTGTAGGTAATCCACCACTTTCTTCGTATTTTCACAGTGTCGTTCAATGCGCAATTCGAGAGTCTCTAGTCCTTGCAAAATTAAAAAGGCATTAAACGGCGATAGCGCTGCACCAGTATTGCGCAATGCCACCGTCCGCGCCCTTGCAATAAACGCCGCCGCTTCAAAGGCCTCGTTATAAACTACCCCATGGTATGCCGGCTCAGGTTGCGAAAACTGAGCGAACTTGTCGCTATGGGTAACCCAATCAAACGTGCCGCCGTCAATGATAATGCCACCAACGGTGGTACCATGACCGCCGATATACTTCGTGAGTGAGTGAACAACAATGTGCGCACCCAACGCAATAGGCTGACATAAAATCGGCGTTGCCACCGTATTATCAACCACCAGCGGCACACCATGCTTGTTAGCCACAGCAGCTAAGCCGGGAATATCGGCGATATTGCCGGCAGGGTTGCCGATGCTTTCGCAGTAGAGCGCTTTGGTGTTGGCATCAACAAGTTTCTCTAAAGCCTCAGGGCTATCGGTTTCGGCAAATCGTACTTCAATGCCTAGAGCCGGTAGTTGGTGAGCAAACAAGGTGTAGGTGCCACCGTAAATTTGTGGTGTGGTGACGATGTTGTCGCCCTGCTTTGCTAGCGTCAGCAACGTATAATGAATGGCTGCCATACCAGATGCTACTGCCAAGCCGGCAATACCCCCTTCAAGGGCTGCCACACGCTGCTCGAGCACATCATTGGTTGGATTCATAATTCGTGAATAAATATTGCCCGGCACCGCCAAATCGAATAGATCCGCACCATGTTGCGCACTATCAAACGCGTAAGCCGCAGTTTGATAAATGGGTACAGCGACCGATTTGGTCGTCGGATCGGTTTCATAGCCATGATGAATAGCTAGTGTGGCTGGTTGGTAATTCGAAGTCATATCGGCCTCAATAAATAGATGGTTATACGTTTAGACGTCCATAATAATTAAATGACGCCGTGGTGCAAGTTATTTTTTAAAGACGTTTGAGTAGTTCCAAGATATCGCTTTGAACACCAGCCGCAGTCACTTCAGGGCCAGCGCCTGGGCCTTGAATAATGAGCGGATTGTGCTGGTATTGGCGACTTCGAATAATGAAATTCGCGTTGCCAGGTGGTAAGTGAGCGTAAGGTGAATCTGCACCGATAGGCTGCAATTGGGCGAATGCTCTCACGCTACCGGGAATTGTTTCTTCCACCTTGCCAATGTAGCAAAACTGTGTGGCATTAGGGTGATGTTGCAGGCGCCAATGTTCAAACGCGGCATCGAATGCATCAAGCCCCTGCCAAAACGCTTCAAGTGACACTTTCTGTAACGAAGCGGGCACGAGGTTATGTAAATCAACCTCCGACAACTGCAATGACCAGCCTGCATCGCGGGCTAGAATTAATAGCTTACGGGCGACATCCATGCCACTAAAATCAATCCGCGGATCAGGTTCCGTATAACCAATATCAGCCGCTTTTCGTAGCCAGTCTGACAACTTGTCACCCGGCCGGTACTGCTGGAAAATCCATGACAGCGACCCAGAGAAATTACCCTCCATAGCGGTTATGACGTCATAGCAATCAAGCCGTTCTCGAATGGCTTTTTGAATCGGTAAACCGGCACCAACGGTAGTGTTATACAACCAATGACGTTGGCGTTCTTGCAACCTTTTACGTAGTGCTTGATAGTAATCTGGGTTGCTCGAACCAGCATATTTGTTGGCACTTATAATATGCGCACCAGCATCAATCCACGCCAAGTAATCACGGCTCACATCTTTCGAAGCTGTAAGGTCAAGAACGACGGTAGCGCAGCCTTGTTGATCAAGCTTTTGAATTTCAGCGACTATGGATTCTTGAACAGCTTGAGGTTCACGTTGGTGTTGCCAATCTTGTGGCAGGGGCCAGCGCCAAAGTCTTTTCGAATTTGCTACTGCATGCACAAATACATTGAGAGGTAATCGATTAGCATAGTCTTGTAACCATGTTTGCCCTATCGTCCCTAATCCGACAACAATAATGCCTAACTGCATTGCGACTCCAAGAATTGTTTCAATACCACTGCGTAATCTGCGGTGTTCTTAATAAACCCATCATGGCCGTAGGTTGACGAAAATATGTGACAGCCACGGGCATCCGGCAATTGCTCATGAAAGCTCTGGAGCAAGCTCGGTGGTACCAGCTGGTCGCTATCAAAGCCGATAACTAACGTTGGCTGCTCAATGTGATAAGGCTCAATACGATAGCTGTCGAGCGCCGGTCCGAAGACTTCGAATAATTGTCGCGCGCGAGGGAGTGAGCGTTGCACCGTCCGCAAACCGCGGCTTTCAATATAATTTACGGCATCTTGCGGATCGGGATAGTACTGATCCATGCCATCGGCGCTACGGTAACTCAACATCGCCAATGCTCGCGCTAACTGAGTGCCGCGCTCCGGTTGCCCAGCGGCATCTCCTAGGCGCACAAATTCGCGTTGCAGAGCCCGCAACATGACGGCTTGTGCAGTGGGTCGATGAGCGGCACCAATTACCGCGACGCGCTCGAAATTTAGCAGCTTGTCTTGCGCAAGTTCCAATGTGACAAGCCCACCATACGAGCCTCCGACAACCGCATGAAACTCGGTCCAACCTAGCTCTTGCAACGCCGTACTGATATAGGCTGCTTGGTCGGCAATGGTTTGCGGTACTGCCGTGACTTCAGAATCGCCGTTGCCGCCCGCATAGTCGACCGTGACAATAGTGAATTGATGCGGGTCAATCGCGTCCGCTAAACCTTGCCACCAGCCATCCTCTGCCCCAGTAATGGCTTGCCGATCACCAGAAATACCCCCGAGTACCAATACCAGTGGGCCGGAACCTAGTTCATTGAGATACAACACACCACCCGGTACAGGACATTGATGGGTTTCAGTTAGTAGCGTAGATGCGCTTGTCATGGCAACAACCTTTTGGATAAACGGGCTCGTTAAGATGCGACTTAATGTAACGGCTTTCCTAGGAAATATCAATATGGACGTTTAGATGTCTAAATGTTTTTTGTATAAGCACAAGGTTATTGCGATAATCTATGCCAGAACTTCTGATAAGACATAAATTATAAGGTGATTCCCCCATGCCAAGTTTTGATATTGTTTCAGAAATCGACAAAGTTGAATTAAAAAACGCTGTCGACAATGCCACCCGCGAACTAACCACTCGATTTGATTTTCGTGGTGTTGAAGCAACCATTGAGCTGAATGATTTAACCGTCACCCTAACTTCGGAATCTGATTTCCAGGTGCGTCAGTTGCAAGATATTTTCAATAACCACTGTGCGAAACGAAATATTAGTCTGGCTGGCATAGAAATTCCTGATGAGCCGACGCATAGCGGTAAAACCTACAGTTTGGCGTTAACCTTCAAACAAGGTATCGACCAGCCTCTTGCGAAGGAAATCACCAAAAAAATTAAAGAGAGCAAGCTGAAGGTTCAATCGTCTATTCAAGGCGATAAAGTTCGTGTTACAGGTAAAAAACGCGATGACTTACAGCAAACGATTGCGATGCTGCGTAGCTCCGATATCGAATTACCATTACAGTTCGAGAACTTTCGCGACTAATTCACATGTCGGCATGCCCTCTGTGCGCAGACTCAGCAACCGCGTTACTGTATATCCAGCAACGCGGTCCGCTTGCGCAACGCGAATATTTTCTATGTCCGACATGCGAATTGATTCATGTGCCTAGCGCCTTTCAGCTCAATTCCGCGCTTGAAAAAAGCATCTACGATTTACATCAGAATAATCCGAACGACCCAAACTACCGGCAGTTTCTAACGCGCTTATTCGAACCAATGTGTGAGCGTCTTCCGGTTGGCACCAGCGGGCTTGATTTCGGCAGTGGCCCTGGGCCGACATTAAGCCGAATGTTTGATGAGTCTGGTAGACCTTGCAGTACCTACGATATTTACTACGACCACGTGCCAGAGCGGCTCACGAAAACCTATGATTTTGTAACCTGTACTGAAGTCATTGAGCATGTTGCCGCGCCGCTTGATGTGTTTCAACAGTTGGTCGATTGTTTAAAGCCCGGCGGCTACTTGGGCATCATGACGCAGCGCTGGACCCACGTCGATAAATTCTCAGGCTGGAACTACCGAAACGACCCGACTCATATTTGTTTCTTCCATGAAGCCACCTTTCAGTATTTGGCAACAAAGTTTGCTCTTGTTCTGACTATTTACCCCCGTGATGTGGTAATTTTTACAAAACCACAAGCAGCACTTGGTAAGGAAAGCACCGCATGACCACGCATTGGCAGCAACGCCGCTCTGGCTCACCATTAAATCGCCCAGGCGACCTACGTACACCATGGCAGCGTGACCGCGCACGAGTACTCCATTCAGCCGCATTTCGCCGGTTACAATCGAAAACCCAAATTATGAACGTGGGCGAAAACGATTTTTATCGCACCCGCTTAACCCATAGTTTAGAGGCGGCACAAATTGGTGCTTCGTTAATTAATCAGTTGCAGCAAGTTTGTGGTGCCGATGAGGCACAATACTTGCCAGATTTGAACTTAATGGAAACGCTCTGTTTGGCCCACGATATAGGCCATCCCCCATTTGGCCACGGCGGTGAAACCGCGCTGCACTTTAAAATGCTTGGGTCCGGTGGTTTTGAAGGCAACGGCCAAACATTCCGAATTGTTGGCAAGCTTGAAGCCTATCACCCTGAACATGGAATGGATTTAACCCGCCGCTCATTACTTGGCTTGCTAAAGTATCCGGTTTTGATGCCAGCGCTCAGCGCCCCCGACAACCTCGCTAATCCGGGAAGCTTGGCGAGATGGAAGCCAGCAAAGGCACTGTTTGCCTGTGATGCCGATTTGCTCGATTGGGTTTTAGAACCGCTATCTGCGAGTGACCGAGAACTGTTTCAGGCAGTGGATAAGCTAACAGCGGCACCGTGGCAGAAATCGAAGCATAAAGCGCTCGATGCCTCACTTATGGAGCTTGCCGATGATATTGCCTACGGTGTTCACGATCTCGAAGACGCCGTGGTAACCGGCACCTTAAGCGAGAGTCAGTGGCACGCTCACGTTGATTCTGTGATTAATGAACTGCCGCAAGAATTGGCAACACTTATGCAGGAACTCGGTGAGCAACTATTCGCACGCGAGCATCATCAACGTAAAAATGCCATTGGCGCATTGGTGAATATTTTTGTGACACAGGTTCGCTTGGAAGAGGTTTTGGCCGATGCTCAAGAACCGTTAATTCGATATAACGCGACGCTTCCAAAAGCTGAAGCCTTTTTATTGAAGAGCCTGAAAGATGTCGTGTTTGAACATGTGATCAACGAACCATCAATTCAGCAATTGCGCTATCGCAGTCAAAATATGTTGCTGGATTTGTTTACTGCGCTGCACACTGAGCCACTGCGTTTGTTGCCGCGCAATACGCGTGAGCGATGGGAAAAAGCCCAACAAGAGCAAGGCCAGCAAGCAGCTGACCGTGTGCTTTGTGACTATGTTGCGGGCATGACCGACGACTACGCGGAGCGCATGTACCGCAATTTATTCGTGGTTTAACCAAGTTAATAGTTCAGATAGAGGTAATGGCTTACAAAATAAATAGCCTTGCATAAAATCGCAGGCAAAACGCGTGAGATAATCGCGTTCTGCCTCGGTTTCGACGCCTTCACCCACCACTTCAATACCCAACTCTGCGGCCATGGTAAGCATCCCTCGAGTAATAGCGGCGTTGCGCGGATTACTATCGATATCTTGAACAAAGCATCGGTCAATTTTGAGTTTTTGTGCTGGTATCACATTTAAGTAACTTAAGCTGGCGAAGCCCGTGCCGAAATCATCCAGCGCAATTTCAAGACCAAGTTCGCGTAACTCGTCCATCATTTTTAAAGCACCGGTTGAGTCACGGAGCAATACGTTTTCGGTGATTTCGGCAACGAGTTGATTCGGTTTAATTTGATATTTTTTAAGTACATTAGCAACCGACTGGATGAAGTCATCACGATAAAACTGCATGGGTGAGAAGTTCACGCTCACTTGGCCAATACCCGCTTCACGCAATACCTCTAAATCTTTACAGGCTTGCTCTAATACCCAATTGCCAATTGCCACAATTTGCCCTGTGCGTTCGGCTAGTGGAATAAAATCAGCCGGCGAGATATAGCCACGTTCAGGGTGCTTCCAGCGCACGAGTGCTTCTGCACCAACAATACCACCGGTTCGAGACACAATCGGTTGATAAAATACTTCAAACTGACTTTTTTGAATGGCATCTTGCAACTGCGCTCGCAGTGTAATTTGTTGTTGAGTATCGAGATCTAAATCTGGAGAAAACCACTGGTAAGTACCACTCCCGCGGCGCTTCGCTTCATACATAGCCACATCAGCTTGTTGAATAAGTTCATTCGGATTCTTCACCGCAATTTCGCTACTCGCGATACCTATGGCTGCCGACAAACTGACCTCTGCATCTTCGTATACAAACGGGGCATCGAATTGACTCAAAATTTGGCGCGCCAACGGAATCACATCTTCATCGCGGGTCACACTTTGAATGACGGCAACAAACTCATCACCGCCGAAGCGCGCCAGCAAATCTTGTGTCGGCATGACGCTACTCAATCGTTGGGCGGTCTGCACTAAGATGTGATCACCACACTCATGCCCAAGACTATCGTTCACCGGCTTGAAGCCATCTAAGTCAATAAATAATACATAAACGCGCGCATCGTTATTGCTCACAGAACGCTGTAAAAAACGCTCCAAAGCCGTTCTATTTGGAAGCCCTGTTAATACATCATGTTCTGCGTTGTAAGCCAACTCTGCTTCGCGCTCAACCCGCTCAGAAATATCATTTTGCAAGCCAACGAAATGGCTCACCTCGCCATTCACATCACGTACCGGCGAAATAATCAGCTCATTCCAAAATGGTTTACCATCTTTTCGGTAGTTACGAATCGTGCAACGAATCTCGCGCTGTTCGCGCAACGCCTTAGATATTTGCTGAACGGTATTGGGGTCAGTGTCTACCCCCTGAAGAATGCGACAATTGCGCCCAATCATGTCGTCTGGCTCATACCCACTAATAGCGGTAAACGCTGGGTTAATATAGATAATTGGAAAGCCTGGGCGGCGGGCGTCGCTAATCACCACACCGTTGGTGCTCGCCTCAACGCTCCGGTTCAGAATTTGCAAGCGCTCTTCATAATCACTCTGCTGAGTAATATCTTTACCAATGCCATGTACGCCAGCTATTTTGCCGTCGACAATCATCGGCATATTGGTAATTTCGAGTTTCTTCAAGGCACCTTTGCTATTAAATATTCTTAGCTGATAATGCTGTGGTTCACCAGCCTTTGCAGCCTCAAAATGGCGACGTGCTAAATCACGGTCTTCTTCAACTATGCCTAATTGGTAGTGTTGACCAAGTAATTCTTGTTCGGTCAGCTCCAGCAGCTTCTCACTGGCAGTGTTCACACTGGTAAAGTAGCCGTTCAAATCAAGGGTATAGACAGCTTCGGGATTATGTTCGAAGAGCGATGCCGTTTGCTGTTCACTACGTAATCGCTCTATGCGATCTTGATGTTGCGCGATAACCAACGAAATGAGGTCGCGATTTCGCTCAATAAGTCGTCCTTCGTCTTCCGTTGGTATCCGAGCTTGTGTGGAATACAACGCAAATGTGCCAAGTAAACGCCTGTCTGTTGGCGAAAACACAGGAAATGACCAGGCTGCGCGCAAGTTATATTGATCAATAAGCGCCAAGAACGCCTCAAATCGCGAATCATTAAGCATGTCGGCAACAATCACCGGCTCCTTCAGTGCAGCAGCCGTACCACAAGCGCCGACACCGTCAGTTATCGGCAAACCCTGAAGCGCTTTGCTGAATTCAAGAGGTAGCGATTTGACTGCGACAACGTCGAGTGCGAGCCCTTGTGCATTCACCATCATGACAGACGCAAAACAGTCAGAAATTTGTAACTCTACGAGTTCGCAGATATCGGAGAGCTTGTCGCTGAGTGGGTGATCTTGCGCCAGTGAGCTCAGGGTATCGTATTCAGCGTCAATGAAAGCCTGAAGGTGTTGCGTTTGCTTGCGCGCACGGCGCCAAAACATCAACGCCAACAATAATGCGATGAGGAGCACTGATGCTAACCCAATGATAATTCCGCCTGAATAGTGCTCCACCCAATAATTTCCTTAAAGCTGTGATGCTAATCCGTGCGTTGACTTGCGCGATAGGCATGCCAGAGAAGTCCAATGCCGACCAATATGAGCCCAACAAACATTATTTGCAACTCAATAAACGCAGCTAATGAAAGGCAACTTATTAATCCCAAAAGAGAAATCCAGCGTGGCACAAATCGGTCTGCTACTTTAACGCGCAAGGCCGCAAGATTCGTAATACTGTAATAAACCAATACGGTAAATGCACTGAACGACCATGCAATTTTCAAGTCACCGATCAATACAATCAACAACATCACCACAAAGGTGACCCAAATGGCTGACGGTGCCGATGTTCTTTGCTGATTCAACTGCGACCATTGCTGTGGTAAATCGCTACGACGTGCCATAGCCAGAACCACCCGTGATACCCCTAGAATTAGGTTTAAAATGACCCCGCACATGGCCACCACAGCACCAATTGC
>NCJS01000158.1 GCA_002279005.1 Idiomarina sp. 34-48-12
CATAAACTCTACCGAATCCGCCGCAGCCATATCTACCTGAGTTACCGATGACTGACTCGTCGCACAACCCACGACTGTAAATAAGACTGCAATTACGGATAGATATTTCATGACGATACCTTTCGTTTCTTTTGATTAACATTACGGAGCTTACAGCACCTTGTAAAGACTCAATTATTATATGTTATCCCCATGAAAACCGCATGCGCCCATTCCCTCACTTTTCTGAGTTGACTTTAGTTTTGCCCCTATGATTTGAAAACATGCCTTACTGTAGTGCAAGAGTCACCCTCAAAACCAAACCAATGCACCAACTTAGTGCAATATTTGCTATTTTTCGCCGATTTTATCCTGATTTTTACTGATTTTTTTGGCATGGCATTTGCTTGGTTATTAATCGAAAGAATGATCGAACGAAATTATTACCGGGCGAATAGGTCACCCGTCAATAAAGGAGCAGCCATGCAGCTAATAATTGCCATTATTAAACCCGCCAAGCTCAACGACGTACGCGAAGCGCTCGAGCATGTCGGTTGTCAGGGTATGACTATCACTGAAGTTCGAGGCTTCGGCCGTCAGAAAGGTCATACCGAACTTTATCGAGGAGCCGAGTATCGTATCGACTTCCTTCCTAAAATACGCATCGACATAGCGGTGACTGACGACCAACTAGAAGCTGCGATTGATGCCATCCGCGATGCCGCACATACCGGCAATACTGGCGACGGCAAGATCTTTGTGACGCCGCTTTCAACCGTCATCAGAATTCGCACCGGTGAAGTCGATAAATTCGCGATATAAGGAGCAAGCAATGACGATTACCGAATTAAGTTACGCGTTAGATACATTATTTATTCTGCTGAGTGCGGCGTTAGTGATGTGGATGGCAGCGGGCTTTTCCATGCTTGAAGCTGGACTCGTGCGCACCAAAAACACCACCGAAATACTCGTTAAAAATATCTTGTTGTATGCGCTTGCCTGCCTTTGCTATTTATTCATCGGCTACCACTTGATGTACGGTCAGGCTGAAATCAACGACTACTCCCCGAATGCTTACTTGTTCTTTCAAATGGTGTTTGTCGCAACGGCTATGTCTATTGTTTCAGGCGCAGTAGCAGAGCGTATGAAACTCTCGATGTTCCTCGTCTTTACGGTGGTGATGACCAGTGTCATTTATCCGCTAGTTGGCAACTGGACTTGGGGTGGCGGCTTTCTAAGCGCCATGGGGTTTGTTGATTTTGCTGGCTCAGGTGTTGTGCACATGGCAGGCGCTTCAGCAGCACTCGCTGGCGTCATTATTCTCGGCCCTCGCAAAGGTAAATACGGCCATAGCGGCGCTATTTATCCAATTCCGGGCGCCAATATGCCGCTGGCCGCACTGGGTACGCTCATTCTCTGGTTTGGTTGGCTCGGTTTTAATGGTGGTTCGCTACTGAGTATTCATAGTGTGGAGAATGCTGACACGGTTGCCCGCATATTTCTCAACACCAATTTGTCTGCCGCTTCGGCAGCCGTTTCTGCCTTTATCGTCACTCGCCTCATATGGCGCAAAGCCGACCTCACCATGATATTGAATGGCGTTCTCGCTGGGCTTGTTGCCATCACTGCGGAACCTGCCGCCGCAACAGTCATAAGCTCGGTAGTCATTGGGGGGGGCGCGGGCATCATTGTTGTTTTAGCTATTGTGTTGCTTGATCGTGCAAAAATTGATGACCCTGTTGGTGCCATTTCTGTTCACGGTGTTGCGGGGCTTTACGGCTTGATTTGTGCGGGAATGACCTCTGCATCCGCAACCGTCTCTACCCAATTAATTGGCGCTGCCATTATTTTTTCCTGGGTATTCTTAAGCAGTTTGGTGTTGTGGTGGTTCTTGGCAAAAGCATTCGGTATTCGTCTCACCATGGAGCATGAATATATTGGTGCCGATATTTCTGAATGCGGCGTTGAGGCTTATCCTGAATTTGTTACGTCGAAATCACGCTAGCCCCAGTAAGGTCTCGTGCAATTGCAGTTATTTGACTACACTTGTGCGTAAATCATGTTACTGGAGGTGGCATGGCGAACGCACAAATGTTTGTTGGCGAGCTCTTAGCCTTGGCCGATATCCAAATTAATGGGAATCGGCCTTGGGATATGCAGTTGCGCGATCCTGCTTTTTTTGAGGATGTATTAGCTCGAGGCAATTTAGCTCTTGGCGAAGCCTACATGGCTGGCGATTGGGATTGCGAGCAGCTTGATGTGTTTTTTTGCAGGCTGCTCGCGAATCGCATTCACACTCAAGTTCGACCATCGCGACTTATTTGGCACTATCTCAAAAACCGCCTACTCAATTTACAATCGCCCCAACGTTCATGGCTTGTTGGGCAGCGTCATTACGACCTCGGTAATCACTTGTACCAAGCCATGTTAGACCCACGCATGGTGTATACCTGTGGCTATTGGGAAAACGCACAATCACTTGAGCAAGCACAAATTGAAAAACTCGAGTTGGTTTGTCGAAAACTACAACTAAAACCCGGCATGCGTATTCTCGATATAGGTTGCGGCTGGGGGAGTTTCATGAAGTATGCAGCTGAAAACTATGGCGTTGAATTCGTGGGGGTCACGGTTTCTAAAGAACAAGTCGCACTTGGTACCAAGCTTTGTAAAAACTTACCCATTGAGTTTCGGCTACAGGACTATCGGACGCTCAACGAATCGTTTGACGCGATTGTGAGTCTCGGCATGTTTGAGCACGTTGGTCACAAAAACTATCGGCGCTACATGAAAGTTGTCGCGAATTGCCTTAAGCCTAATGGCCTATTCTTACTGCATACCATTGGCCGTAACCGTAATATACGCGGCACTGATCCGTGGATTGCCAAGTATATCTTCCCGAACGGCGAGCTACCTAGTTTAAGTCACATCGACAATGCTTCTCGCGATCTTCTCTGCGCCGAAGACGTCCATAACTTCGGTGCTGACTACGATCCAACTTTAATGGCTTGGCACGAGAACTTCGAACGGGCTTGGCCAGATCTCAGCGAACATTACGACAACACATTTTATCGCATGTGGCGTTATTACTTACTGTCCTGCGCAGGCGCTTTTCGCGCCCGAGACTTACAGGTGTGGCAATGGGTATTTAGCAAACCCAACTTA
>NCJS01000044.1 GCA_002279005.1 Idiomarina sp. 34-48-12
GCAATATTTTGCGGTAGCGGGTGTTCGCCATCAAGCATTGCCCACATGCGCGGCAACATAATAAATTGCAGCCACTGGTGAAAATCCAGTGTATCCATCGCAAACGGTTCAACACTCTCCAGCGCCTGCGCTGAAGGATAATGGGTTTGCCACAAGCCTAAACAATTGAGTTCGGCTTCAATTCGTTCAAGTAAACGCGCTGCGCGTTGTCGTTGGTCCATGACTACCTCCACGACTTATTTTAGTTATAATGGCCGACATCTTTAAGCAAAATGATAAATGTTGCAAGTTTCATGACCATGACAAACCTAGCTGAGTTGCTCAGCGAAAGCCATAGTGATTATCTCGTTTACGATTTAGGCCGCCGCGTTCAAGCCATAGATACTGATACATTTAACGCGATTTGTGCGCAACAGCGCCCTTACCCGTACCCGCTGCAAGACCAAGCGTGGTTTGCTGTTGTGTTCTGGCCAAAACGCCAAGCTGAGCAGCCAGAACCGTTTCTATGGTTCTTAAAAATGCCGCTCGATGAGCGCGGTTTGCTTAATTATGCCGCACAACAAGAGTTCATGGCCCATGTTATCGCATTGCTTGGTCAGCAAATTACTGGCGCTCTCAATGACGAACAAGAGCAACAGTTACAGCAATCCGCTTATTTATTTACGCCTTCAGAAGCCAAACGCGCGGCGATACATGCGCAACTGACCGCAGGTTGGAAGCGCCCGCCATCACGCTATTTCAGCGCGGCGCTTGACGAATTGCAAGCACCTACCGATGAGGGCTGGCAGCACTTAGGCGTGCAAGGTATCCATGATGTAGCCGCTCGCTTAAAACAACACCCCGAGGCGACGCAAGCGATTGCCTCGCATTTCGAGAATTATCCTGATGCGCTCCAAAATGCTTTAGCTGAAGCACTCGAACATACCCAACCACCACAAGAACTAGCTGACAAGTTGCTGCCATTGATAAGCGCACCACAACAACAACAGTTACGTCTGAACGCGCTGCGAGCGCTTGCCGGTTTTGCCGGCACACCTCAACTGCAAAGCTTGCTCGCGCAGCGCATGCCTGAAGCAACGGCTGATGAGTTGGTTATTATTGCCGCACGACTCTGGCCGGCATTATGTGGACATGGTGAATTGATGGAAGCCTATCTGGTTCGCGTCGCGGAGCTAAAAAATGCTGCGCTGTTTGGTGGTATCGTGCGTGATCTGCTGCGTTTACCAGAAACTCGAATCTTCACCCTAGGATTAGTACAACGCAATGATCTGCCAGTTGCTTTGTATCAAGCTTGGCAACAGTTCATTGGAGCTAATTCATGATATTAGGCGACGCCATCTTACTGCTTCTTGTTAGCTTTGTGGTTTTACTATTCTGGCAAGGACGACGTCAGGCCGAGCACGCACGACGCTACGTTGAGCAGTATTGCAAACAGCACCAATTGCAGTTTCTTGATATTGCGTGGCAAAGTGGACTACCTGCGAAACGGGCACGCCATATCGGTTGGTTAAGCACCTACGAATTTGGCTTTAGTAGTGATGGTGAGAGTCGCTACGTGGGGCAAGCGACGTTACTAAACTTGCGCTTAGTGGAAGTGAACGTACCGCCCCACCGCGTACCGAATGCCGATTAATTCGACGGACGAGAATTCTTTGGCCCCGTTTTAATACCTACTAGGCTTAGTAAAAACTGACCATACATCACCCAGTCACCCAACAATGAATAAGCCGGATACTTAAATGTCGCCGGCTTGTTGTGTTCAAAGCCGAAGTGCCCTAGCCACGCAAAGCCATAACCCACGAATGGAATAGCCACTAACCAAAGCCACTGTTGGGTGAGCACTGCGTAAACAAGTACCGCCAACACCAACGTGCTGCCAATATAATGCATAGCGCGACAGCGCGGGTCAGCGTGTTCTGCTAAATAGTAGGGATAAAATTCTGAGAAGCTCTTAAACTGCACGACTCACCTCTTGTGCTTGCACTCGCGACTGAAACAACAATTTGCCACGAATGTCACCAACATCAAGTTCTTGCACCAATTCATAGCTATTTTGTTCAAACAGTTTTAGATGCTGTGGTTGGGTGACATAAACTGCCAAACCGCGTGATTGAGGTTCTTCATCTAAAGCTGCTTTCGCTGCGCGAACCAAGAGATCACCCCAACCTTGCTGTTGATAACGTGGGCTCACTGCAATAAACGCCAGCATGTGGTAGTCATCACCACCAATCACTTCTTGAATTAAACGTTCTTTTTCGAGCAACTGCATGGTACTCACGTAGCCTGCAGTTAATAGCATTTTCAGACGCCAGTGCCAGTATTTCCCTGGCCCGAAACTCTTACCCGGCTGAGTTAAGCAAACCACACCAATTAATGACTCACCATCAAAAACACCGAGCATGGGCTGCTGTGCTTCCCAAAACGCCATTAACTCTTCACGTATCGCGGCTCGCAACCGTTTTTCATAATCCGGTTTATCGGCCTGAAAAATCGACATGAGTAAGGCATCATCATGATAGGCCTGAAACAGCAACGATGCTGCCATTTTTAAATCTTCGGCAACTAAATAAGTTAATTGCCCTTCACGTAATTGAGCTGGATTTATTGTTGTCATTCTATGCTCTTTCCTTCGTACTCGGTTTGGTGAGCGCTACTACACCGTTACAACCTCAACGCTCGGATACGTTACAACTACAAATAACTAATGCTCAAATTACTTGATCCAGATCAATTTGGCTATACCCTACTCGACTTCTTCGCTGACAATTCTTGGTTTAATTTTTTCCATAAAAGCGGCCAGTGACGGCGCTAATATCTCATGCTGAGGCTGCCCAACAAACTCGAGCCCAACTTGACCAGACTCATTATCAACGGTTATCAGCAAGTCATCAGATTCTTCCGCTAAGCCAATAAAGAGCGTGATCGGTTGACGTAAACGACGCTTCATTAACACATGACCAGCTAAATTAGCTTGTAAACGTTCGCCATCTTCGCGACAGTGGTTTTGTAATAAAATTAACGGATGATTGTCGTACTCGACATTGAGATCTGCAGCGAACCAACGTCCGTAGAAGATGGCAATGTCAGGATGAAATGGCTGCTCAAGCGCATTCGCAAGATCATCAAATTGCAATGGTTCCTGCTGTAGAATAGGTTGCCACTGTACTTGGCCTTGTAATGCTGGCTCGCCAGCTTCAGGGTGGCGATAAATAGGCGCTTGCCAATCGTCGTGAGCCTCAGTTAATAACGGGGCATTAGCCTCTGCGTAAGCTGCGGTATAACGGTGAATAAAATCATCAAATACGGTAACAAGCGACATGAATCAGCCCTATGGTTTTTTCTGGTAACTCAATGATAGCGGCGCTACAATGGCCGACTGCATTAAAAATGGTAGTGTAACAGGTAATTAAAATCGATGAAGCAAGAGCTTGCCCATTTAAATTTGGGACAACCCACACAGTATCCAACGCATTACGACGCTGCGCTATTGCAAGCGGTACCACGTCAACTCAACCGCACCCCTATTGGCCTTGATGAAGGTGCTTCGGTACCGTTCCATGGTGACGACATTTGGCACGGTTATGAATTGTCGTGGCTGAATCACCTTGGCGTACCACAAGTTGCTGTGGCTGAGTTTCGAGTGCCGTGCACCAGCGTTAACCTCATTGAGTCCAAGTCGTTCAAGCTGTACCTGAATAGCTTTAATGAAAGTCGTTGGGACAGTTGGGCTGATGTACAAGAGCAACTCGCCATTGATTTATCGAACTGTGCAGGCGCGCCGGTAGCGGTGCGGCTTGATACCGTGCAACAAGCACAACGAATGGCCTTTGGCGATTTGCCGGGGCATTGTATTGATGAGCAATCGATTGAAATTGATTGTTACGACTATAATCCTGAGCTGTTGCAGTTGAGCTCAAACGACATCGTGTCTGAGACGCTTCACAGCCACCTGTTGAAATCAAACTGCCTCATTACAAATCAGCCAGACTGGGGTTCCGTATTGATACGCTATCACGGTCCGGCAATTGACCATGCCGCCCTTCTTCGCTACATCATCTCATTTCGACATCACAATGAGTTTCATGAGCAATGCGTTGAACGGCTTTATATGGATATAAAATCGCGACTCAAACCAACACAGTTAACTGTTTACGCGCGTTATACACGCCGCGGTGGCTTGGATATAAATCCATTTCGTTCTGATTTCGAGCCAACACCTCAGTCTGTGCGCTTAAGTCGCCAATAATAATGAACAAGGAAACACTATGAGATTTAAGATTTCTCCACGCGGTAGCATGAGCTTACTGTCGCAATTAGAAATTAATCGCTTACAACAAAGTAGCGACGAACAACTGTATCGTTTATTCCGTAACTGCTGTTTGGCGGTATTGAATGCCGGAAGTACGACCGACAGCAGTGAAGAGATTTTCGAAAAGTACAAAGACTTTGACGTGAATGTGCTCAAATGTGAGCGCGGTGTCCAACTTGAGCTGGTAAACCCGCCGGCCGAAGCATTTGTGGATGGCAAACTCATTGCCGGTATGCAAGAGCTAGTTGAAGCAGTACTCCGTGATATTTTATTTACTGGCGAACGTTATAACGCGCAAACATTGGATTCAGCCGATACCCATACTCTCACCCACGTGGTGTTCGATATTTTGCGTAACGCGCAAGTGGTTCAACCGAACCTCGAGCCAAATGTAATTGTCTGTTGGGGTGGCCACTCAATTAACGAAGTTGAGTATAAGTACACTAAAGAAGTTGGTTACCAACTTGGCCTGCGTAGCCTCAATATTTGTACCGGTTGCGGCCCAGGCGCAATGAAAGGCCCAATGAAAGGTGCAACCATTGGTCACGCCAAACAACGCATTGTTGATGGCCGTTATTTAGGTTTCACTGAGCCAGGAATTATTGCCGCCGAACCACCAAATCCAATCGTCAACGAGTTGGTTATTCTGCCTGATATCGAAAAACGCTTAGAAGCGTTTGTGCGCTGTGCACATGGTATTGTGATTTTCCCAGGTGGCGCAGGTACCGCCGAAGAGCTACTTTATATACTCGGTATTTTAATGCACCCGAATAATCAACGTCAGGTATTACCGATTATTCTAACGGGCCCTGAAAGCAGTCGTGGCTATTTCGAAGCCATTGATGACTTTATTGCGGCAACGCTTGGTGATGATGCCCGTAAATTGTATCAAATCATCATTGCTGACCCAGCTGAAGTTGCGAAAACCATGACTCAGGGCGCACTGGCGGTGAAAGAGTATCGTCGTGACACTGGCGACTCGTACTGCTTTAACTGGACCTTGCACATTGATGAAGCGTTCCAGCGTCCGTTTGTGCCAAACCATGATAACGTGCGCAATCTCAACCTTCATCGTGAGCAACAGCCGCAAGCATTAGCTGCCGACTTACGTCGGGCGTTTTCAGCCATTGTTGCAGGCAACGTGAAAGATGACGGTATTCGTGCGATTCGCAAACATGGCGTGTTCGAAATTCATGGTGAAAGCGATATGATGAAGAAGTTGGACGTATTGTTGCGGGCATTCGTCGAACAAAGCCGGATGAAACTACCAGGTTCGGTATATCATCCATGCTATCGCGTCATTACTGATTAAAACTGCTAGGGAGGCGCAGCCAATGTCGAAGATGCTGAAGGTCGTACTTATCGGCTTTGCAATTTATGCGGCAGCCGCTGCGCTGGTCCTGCACTTTTATCAAGCCGATCCTGAAAACATGAGTTGGCAGGAACGCGAAACCTTTAATTTGAAGCAAATCGGTCGGTTAAATTTGGGAACACCGCGCGATGATGTCATCCGATTGCTCGGCTCGCCGGATATTAGCGAGGCAAAAGCAACCGATAATGGCGAAGTACTCATTCTGTTTTATCGCACCCATCATGTGAAATCAGACGGTATTACGACTCGCGATGAATGCACGCCGTTGTTATTTAAAGATGGTGAGCTTATTGCCTGGGGTGCTGATGCTTATAGCGAGTATCAATCGTTTTAATGATGCTTAGCACCATTCCACACATCAAAATCTGCTATAGTTCGCGCCAATTTCGTACTCACATTTGACGACCCTAGAAGTAAGAAGGTACCTGCAATGAGCACCACAATTACCGTGATTCCAGGTGATGGCATTGGTCCAGACATCATCGATGCAACATTAAAAATTCTTGATAAAGCCGGCTGCGAGTTTAACTATGAATTCGCTGATGCGGGCTTAGCTGCTTTAGAAAAAACCGGTGAGCTGTTACCACAAACAACGCTGGATGCGATTGCGCGCAACAAAGCGACGTTAAAAGGTCCGCTGACAACGCCTGTTGGTGAAGGTTTTACCTCAATCAACGTTAGCTTGCGCAAGCAATTTAACCTATACGCCAATGTGCGTCCGGTAAAATCATTCAAAGGCACCAAAGCACGCTACGAAAATATCGACATCATCACGGTGCGTGAAAATACCGAAGGTATGTACTCAGGTTTAGGCCAGGTTGTGTCTGAAGACGGTTCTGAAGCGCAAGCGATGAGTAAAATCACCCGCGCTGGCGCTGAGCGTATCGTTCGCTTTGCTTACGAACTAGCGCGTCGCGAAGGCCGCAAAAAAGTAACGGCAGTTCATAAAGCGAACATTTTGAAGTCAACTTCAGGTTTGTTCCTCAAAGTGGCGCGTGAAATAGCCGCGGAATACCCAGATATTCAATCAGATGAAATGATTGTTGATGCGGTGTGCATGAAGCTTGTCATGAACCCAGAGCAATTTGATGTGATTGTAACCACCAACTTATTTGGTGATATCTTATCGGATCTTTGCGCTGGTTTGGTTGGCGGCTTAGGTATGGCACCAGGTGCTAACATTGGCGACAAATCAGCGATTTTTGAAGCGGTTCATGGCTCAGCGCCGGATATCGCAGGGCAGAACTTAGCGAACCCAACGTCAGTTATTTTGGCAGCCATTCAAATGCTCGAATACCTCGGTATGCAAGACCAAGCCAAACGCATTCTTGCTGCGGTGACTGATGTTATTGCAAGTGGCGACCGTACCACGCGTGATTTAGGTGGTACCGGTGGTACAACTGATTTCACCCAAGCGGTCATCGATCGCCTGTAAGATGTGTTGATTATTAACAACGAAAAGCCCAGTTCCTAACGGTTCTGGGCTTTTTTATACATCATTTTCAATACGTTGCGACAATTATAGCCAGCGTATATGAACCGTTATTTCTTCACGATCGTGATAAAGCTGTTTGGCTTGTAACTCAAACCGACCACGGCCCTGCTCAACCAGCGTTTGCTTAATTTGTTCAAGGTATTCTGCCACCGCGGCATAGCGTCGCTTCATTGGTAGTTTCAAGTTGAAAATAGCTTCTTTGCAGTCACCATCAATTATCCAACTCGTCATCAGTTCACCAACCCGCGCAGGTTTCTCAACCATATCGCAGACCAACCAAGTCACATTTTTCTTTTTCGGACGATATTTAAAGCCATCTTCGCGAATATGTTTCACTTGGCCCGTATCCATTAAGCTTTGCGCCATTGGGCCATTATCAACTGCTTGCACCATCATACCGCGGCGCACTAACTGATACGTCCAACCGCCCGGCGCAGCACCAAGGTCAACCGCATTCATGCCTGAGGTGATACGTTCTTCACGCTCATGCTCTGGCACAAATACTTGAAACGCTTCGTCGAGTTTTAACGTTGAGCGACTTGGCGCATCACTTGGCGACCGTAACCGTGGAATACCCATTAACCAAGGTGATTGGTTAAACGAGTAAGAAAAACCAATATACACTTCCTGATTACTTAAAAAGAACGCATGCAACGTTGGTCGACGGTCACTCTCTTTCACCGTTAACCAATCAATTTTGCGTAATCCCTGACGCAATGGCACAGTGAATTTACGACAAAACTTGGAGAGTTCCTTGCCATCATTGGTATCGGGTGTTTCCACGCGAATATCGCCACACGGCTTCACACCGGCGAAAGCCTCTTGCACATCTTCATCAAGCAGCGCCACTTGCACTGCACTAACCCGATCTTCTTGTGGCAGCTCGGTGACATGAGCCAAAATCACAATAAATTGGCGGGTAAAAATCAACTCACTAAGAATTAACTTTTTCGCTAAATGTTCTGCTTCTTCCGATTGGCAGCGATAAACCACAAAGCCTTGCTGCGGCTTCGTTTGGCAATAGCCATAGATGCCAAGCACTGCGGTTTTATCTTGCAGCTCAGCGGCACAATCATTTTCAAATCCGGGCCGACAATAGGCCACAATTCCGGTCATTCATAACCCCTTGGTCAGACGTTATTCGTTGTTGGTTATTCGTAGAGCAAAGATAAAAACCTTATTACTTGCTTTTATCTGTGTCGAATAACGAATAACGACTAACGATCAACGCTTTTTATCAGTTTCGTTACTTCGTTTACTGCGGCTTGCCACAATTGCTCGCGCGCATAGCCACTGCGCTTGGTAGCCTCAAGACTGTGATCACCGCCCTCAATCCATTTTACCGCAACATTTGCAGGCAACGGATAACTGCGCACCTGCTCAGGCTTGCCAAAATTATCACGCGTACCTTGAATGATCAGATTCTGCGCGCAGCGATTATTTAAATCGTCCAGTCTCAGCTTGTCAGGCTTGCCGATAGGATGAAATGGAAAACCTAAGGCGATAGCGGCTGTCGCACCAAGCTCATCGGCAAGTCGAAATGCAACGCGAGAGCCCATCGACTTACCCATTAAAAACAATGGCTTATCATCATTAAACTGGCTTACCACGGTGCGCATGCAATGCTCAAGCTCAGGCATTCGATTCGGTGGTCGACGCACACCTGAATCCATAAATTTTTGCCAATAAGGAAAGTTAAAGCGAACTACTTCAATATCGTTCAGTGCTAATGCCAGCGCGATATATTGCATAAAATCGCTTTGTAACCCAGCACCGGCACCGTGCGCAAAAATCACTCGATACTGACCATCGGCGTTATCGCGATGAATCGCAACACGCTGGTTATCACTCATAACTATCCTCTTCTTCTTCGACCACTTGTAGTAGCCAATTTCGGAAGGTGGCGATTTTACCGACTTCTGACTGAGAGTCACGACAAACAAGATAAAAAGATTTTTGCCGCGGTAATGCTTCTGGGAATATTTGGATCAAATGCCCGGCATCAATTTCGGGTTTAACCAATACGTTGTTGGCTAATGCTATGCCCTGCCCGTGTACCGCGGCTTTCAATGCTAAGTTGGAATGACTAAAAATTGGCCCGTTATCGCCCTTATCTTTATCAATACCAACCAACTTGAACCAGTCTTTCCAAGCATTGCGGGTTTCATCGTGCAGTAACGTATGATTCAATAAATCACGTGGTTCACGCAGTGGTTTGGTACCGTTTAATAGTAGCGGCGAACAAACCGGTATCAGGTATTCATTGTGCAACTTGTAGGCTTTTAAGCCAGGCCACTTGCCCGCGCCGTAGTAAATAGCAACATCGACGTCATCGGTTAACGAGCCGTCGACTTCGTCAACCGCTCGAATGCGGACATCGATATCTGGATACGCCTCACGAAATCGACTTAAGCGCGGCACGAACCATAAAATGGCGAAACTTGGCGGTAATGAAATGGTTAGCGAGCCACGCTGACTCGCAAACTTTACTTTTTCAGTAGCTTGAACAATGTGATCAAAAATTTCTTTTAGTTCAAGATAATAGGTTTGACCTTCGGGGGTAAGTAACAACGACCGATTGCGGCGTAAAAATAATTGAACCCCCAAAAACTCCTCAAGCGCTTTTACTTGGTGACTCACCGCAGCTTGGGTGACAAACAATTCATCAGCTGCCCTCGTAAAACTGAGGTGTCGGGCAGCTGCTTCAAACGCTTTTAAGGCATTTAATGGGGGTAATTTACGCATCAGTACTCGTTATAGTCGAACGCCACCGTCTATTTCTATCACACGTCCGCTAAAGAAGTCATTCTCAATAATATAACGCGCACTGTGAGCAATCTCTTCTGGCTGCCCCCAACGACGTAACGGCACCATGCTCAAAGCACGTTCCACGGCTTCTGGCTTCATTTGTGCAGTCATTGGCGTTTCGATAAATCCTGGTGCAATGGCACCACAACGAATACCAAAACGACCTAGCTCACGTGCCCATGTGACCGTCATCGCAACCACACCGGCTTTCGTTGCCGCATAGTTGGTCTGGCCGATATTACCGGCACGAGCAACACTTGAAATATTAATGATAACGCCGCCGTTGCCAGCTTTTGCCATGTGAGCCGATGCCTCGCGGCCACATAAAAAGCTACCAGTTAAGTTAACATCCAACACGGACTGGAACTGTTGCAGTGGCATTTTGTGCGTAATCTCACCGTCTTTGCATTTAATCAACATACCGTCGCGCAAAATACCGGCGTTATTAATCAACACGTTCACCGCACCAAAGTCTGCCACGATGTCGCTAAACACCTGCTCAACAGCAGCTTCGTCAGTGACGTTCACGACGTAACCTTTGACCTTCTTGGCACCTTTGGCAGTACAAATACCTTCGGCTTCAGTCAGCGTGTCAGCATTCATATCAATCAGCGCCAATTGCGCACCTTCGGCAGCAAAATGCTCAGCCATCGCGCGACCCAAACCTTGGGCGCCACCGGTAATAACAATGGTACTTTCAGCAATTTTCATAATGTTTCCACTCGTTATTCGTTATTTTTTATTCGCTTTAACGAAATTGAAGATACTGGAGAAGTCTTCACGACCGTGCCCTAGCTGTGACCAACTGCGATACAGATTGTGAGTCAAGCCACCCATGGGGGTCGCCGCGCCGCTAGCTAACGCTGCTTGCTGCGCCAGACCAAGATCTTTACTCATTAGGTCAACTAAAAAGCCACCTTGGTAGCCGTTACTTGAAGGCACATTATCCATCACACCCGGGCAAGGATTATATACATCTAAAGTCCAGTTGCTACCGGAACTCTTCGACATAATCTCCGACAGCACTTTCGGATCAAGGCCGTGAGCAATACCCAACTGCAGCGCTTCTGAAGTACCAACCATTAACACCGACAGCAACATGTTGTTGCATATTTTCGCAACTTGACCAGCACCAGTATCACCAGCACGGAAAATGTTTTTGCCCATGTGCTGCAACACGTCTCGCGCACGGTCCACCGCCGCTGTGTCACCACCACAAATAAAAGTAAGCGTACCGGCCTTCGCGCCACCAACACCACCAGAAACTGGCGCATCAATAAACGAAATACCTTCCGCTGCTAATGTCTGCCCGACCTTACGCGCTGTTTCTGCACTAATAGTACTACAATCAATGACGAGCGTGCTGCTTGGCAATTCGTGAATCAACCCCTTATCACCCAAGTAAACACTCTCAACGTGTTTATCTGCAGGTAACATGGTGATCACGAAGTCAACGCCTTGCGCCGCTTCATTTGCCGAACTGGCCACACTGCAACCTGCATCTTTCGCAGCCTGCAATGCCACTTCCGCTAAATCAAAAACTTTAACCTGATGGCCGCCTTTGACAAGGTTTGCAGCCATCGGGCCGCCCATATTGCCAAGCCCAATAAATCCAACATTCGCCATAATTAAAATCCAAATCGATATTTGATAATGGATATTAGATATTAGAAAACCCGAAACAGCGGGCTAATAGCTAATATCTAATAGCTAAAAACGTTTTTGTTCTTATTTACCTAAAGTTGCAAGGGGGTGATCGCTTGCCGCCCATGGCGACGTGAAAAAGCCATCAACCTCTTCCGCCGAAACCTCACCAACCGAACCATGCTGCCACTTTGGCTGCTTATCCTTATCAATTAACAGCGCGCGAATACCTTCGGCGAAATCACCGCGC
>NCJS01000159.1 GCA_002279005.1 Idiomarina sp. 34-48-12
TGCTCCAACCATGCCGCCACTTCTTCGTGCACAAATTTATCCACTACGGGATGATAGCGAAGCGATGTATCCGCACGAAAGTCCTCGGCAAAAATGAGTTCTTCCTCGGTACGTGCACCATGAAACAAGTGGCGCTGTCTTGCTTGCTCATTTGCAACCAAGGCATGAATTGGCGCTATACCAACGCCGCCAGCAATATAGACTTGTTCACGAGGAGACTCGTTGGCGTCAGTTGCCAGAAAGCCCCCAAACGGCCCGACAGCGTCAATTGAATCACCTGCTTGAAGACTTAACAGATAAGATGAACCAACGCCTGCACGTGGAAACTCGGTGGTACCAGGAACATGGCGTACCAAAAAATGAAGCTGTTGGTTGCTGGCTGGCTCAGTCGCAAATGAATAATGCCTAAAAATAACGTTGTCATGATGAGGTATTTTAAACTGCATGAATTGTCCCGCCTGATAGTCGCAAGCGGGAACACTATCGAAGACCATTTCCGTCATGGTCTCGGAATGGTTATGTTTACCAACCAAGGTTAATTTGAAGTCACGAACACGCTCATCAAGCAAGGTAACTACTTGCCCATGATCGCGATGTTGGCAAGCAAGCCGAATGCCTGCGTTGAGTTCAGTAGCCGTTAACAAATGGTTCTCGGCTACGGTCACAGATGTGGGCTCAGTTAATTTCACCTTACACAAGCCACAGGTGCCGCCGCCCCCGCAACCACTAGCAATTGGTTTATTTTGCCGCTGCAGTGACTCTAACAGGGTAGCTTTGCGCCGTGGATTGAAATCGCCGCGGCGAAGGTTTTGTACCAATAACAAGGCGCCGGATAAGGTAAACCAAAGCGCTAACAGCGCGGCGGTATATATCAATAAATGGTTAAAGCTACGCGCGCCCGAATAATCCATAAAGTGCAACTTGAACGCCCAGTCAGCAACTAGCCATGGCGTATTGCGGTGTTCCAGAACTTGGCCAGTGGTGGCATCAACATAAACCCGTGTGTTGAGATCGTCATCAAATTGAACTTGGTAACCTTGGCCTTGCCAGTCGATTAATTCGTTGGTTTCAGTAATCGGTGTTACAGCGCTTACGCTACCAGGGCCTGAATAGGTGGCACGCGCGAGTTGCTGCGCTTGCTCGGCATTGGTATGCCACCGTTGGCCGGTGTCACCGTGTAAGTAGACATTTTCGGATACCAGTTCAATGCGATATAGAGGTTCGTCTACAACACGATAGAGTTGTATGGATAGCGCTTGCGGATAACGCTGCCAAATTTCGTCAATACCAACCTCTGGAATGGTTTGGCGAATAACGAGACCAGTTGGATTTTGTTTGTACTGATGCCCAGACATCGCATGATGTCCTTGCACTGAAAAGTAAAATCCACTGACAACCCACAATACCACTTGAATGAGCAAAATAAGCCCAATCCAGCGGTGTAGCCATTGAGCGAAGCGCATCATGATTGCATTCCTTTACTTCGCGAGCGGCCAATGGTGAAAACTAACAAGACAATACCGGTAATACTTAATAGGCCTGTGCCCAGAATAAAACTGC
Organism: Idiomarina sp. 34-48-12; assembly: GCA_002279005.1. Lineage (GTDB taxonomy): Bacteria > Pseudomonadota > Gammaproteobacteria > Enterobacterales > Alteromonadaceae > Pseudidiomarina. The sequence continues at coordinate 1,561 of NCJS01000159.1, forward strand.
GAAGTAGCCAGTTGGTAATATCCTCACGGGTTTCATAATCCATAATGTGAAGCATCCAGACGAAATCAAAGCCACGCCAGAAATCATGACGTTTGGTGAGCAGCTCGCCGGTTACTGGCGAAATATAGAAGCTCGAACTACCAAAATCATCAAAGTTAACTTGCCAAATGGGTAACAGACTTGGACTTATTTCAGATGGGGCATTCTGGGACAGTAATAACATGCTTTTAATGGGGGCTGGTGTACTTGGCGCATACAGCCTCTCTGCAATAGCACGTATATCGGCTGCGTTAAATTCGATTGGTTGCAGTGTTTGAGCGTCAACCAAAAAGGTCTGGCGGCGCGCAAATACCTTATAAGCTGCAATCCAATTGCCACCAATGTAAACCGGCTGCAGTGTCACTTCGCGTGCGCGTGGAAATGCATGAATAAGCTCTTCAACCGAACGCAAATTTTCTGATTTTGGTAATACTTGCGGGCTGGATTGAACAAGGTGATTACCGTGAATAAAACTGAGCTCAAAAAACACCATGTAGGCGCCACTGAGGCTCCAAATAACCATTTGCACACCGAATATCAGTGATAACCAGCGGTGCCAAACCCGCCACTTACTCGAGCTCTGTGTAGTCTGCGTGGCTGTTGATGTCATAGGGCACTCTTTATGTATAGATGATGCGGTGATTGATTCTGTTTATTGTAACTAACAAATGGTATAAAACTTTGATGTCGATTCCTATGCAGATGATGAGAAAAAATGAAATTCGATTATTTCTATGAACGCGCGGTGAAACGTCATGGCGGCGAACAAGCCGTCAAACAGCGTATGCCGCAACTGGCATCCACAGCTGAACTTGAAGAAACGTCCGATAATCAGGTGCTTGCTGAAATGACCCGCTGCGTGTTTCGTGCCGGTTTCGCTTGGCGCGTTATTGAAAACAAGTGGGCAGGGTTTGAAGCCGCTTTTGCTGGATTCTTGCCGATTTATTGGCAGCAGGTTCCGCCAGAGCGGATCGATGAACTGGCGCGCGACGAACGTATTGTGCGCAATCTACAAAAAATCGCAACGGTTCCGGTTAATGCGCGCATGATTGTTGAAGTCGCTGAACAGCATGGTAGTTTCGGGAAATTTTTGGCGCAATGGCCATCTGCAGAGCAAGCGGAGCTACTTCGGTTCTTTAAAAAGCATGGTGCTCGGTTAGGCGGAACGGCAGCGCAGCATGTGCTTCGACGTCTGGGGTGGGATGGCTATTTATTAACGCCTGATAACCTAACGGCCTTGCGCAATCACAATCTATTAGACGCCTCACCGTATAGTCGCCGTGGCGCAAAGCAAATTCAGGATACGTTTAATCAATGGCATAGCGAGACAGGGCTGCCATACAGCCACCTGTCTCGAATTCTATCCATGACGCTTGATGTGAGAGGTTAGCGTAGCGTTACGAATTCTTCAGCGCTGGTTGGGTGCAGTGCAACCGTGGCATCGAAATCAGCTTTGGTCGCGCCCATTTTCATGGCTACCGCAAAGCCTTGCAGAATT
>NCJS01000160.1 GCA_002279005.1 Idiomarina sp. 34-48-12
TTCTCCTTGGACTTTGGCGACCTATATGGTTGAAGGTGGTAGCACGAAAAACTTCAGCGAAGTTAAAAAGTTGATGTTCAGTGAGCCACAGGCGATGCATTTGTTGTTAGACAAACTAGCCCAATCAGTCACTAGTTATTTGAATGCACAAATAGCTGCTGGAGCTCAAGCAGTGATGATTTTCGACACGTGGGGCGGCGTATTAAGCCCGCGTGATTATCGCGAGTTCTCATTGAAGTACATGCAGCAAATTGTCAACGGCTTGACCCGTCACGCCGATGGCCGACAGGTACCTGTAACCTTGTTTACCAAAAACGGTGAGGCTTGGCTCGGTGATATGGCAGCGACTGGCTGTGATGCCCTGGGTGTCGACTGGACAACCGACTTGGGCACCGCACGTGCAGCCGTAAACGACAAAGTTGCATTGCAAGGTAATATGGACCCGAGTGTTTTATATGCGCCTCCGGCCCGTATCGAAGCTGAAGTCGCGACCATTTTAGAAAGTTATGGCCACGGTCACGGTCATGTCTTTAACTTAGGGCATGGTATACATCCTGAAGTAAATCCAGATCATGCTGCAGCCTTTATTGAAGCGGTGCATAAGTTAAGCCCTGCTTACCACAAGTAACGGCTATTTGCGGTAAACCCCGCTTATTGTCCGATGAGCGGGGATGCCGCATTGAATCCCTAGGTTACAATAGTGTCAGACTATGACATGAAGCCAAAGTGGTAACCTGAGGGATTTATGGCAGCACGAAATTTATTTAATCCGATCACTATCATACTCGTACTTGTGGCAGCCGCTGCAGCGTATTTTTTCGGTTTTGCAGATCCCAATGCTGGCAAAGAAGAACGCCCGCAAAACGCGGTGCCGGTGCGCGTTCAAACTGCTCAAATCAGCGAGTTTCGCGATGTAATTGAAGCCTTGGGTACGGCGCAAGCGAACGAGTCAATCATTGTTACGGCGCAAGCACAGGATGTGGTTATGGCCGTTCATTTTGATGACGGTGACGTGGTCGAAGCTGGTGATGTATTGGTCGAACTTGATTCTCGAGAAGAAAATGCCGTTGTTCAAGAGTTAAAGTTCCGTTTGGCAGAAGCGAATCGTCAGTACCAACGTTTAGTTGATTTACGCCGTCAGAACGCTGCCTCGCAGCAGCAACTTGAAGCCCAAGACGTGCTGGTAAAAGAGATTATTGCCGAGTTAGAGGTTGCGGAAACTCGCTTAGCGCAAAAACGCATTGTTGCGCCCTTCGATGGGCGTCTTGGTATTCGCCATGTCAGCGTTGGCTCATTGGTGTCTCCAGGTGAACAGATAACGACGCTCGATGATGCGACGCCAATTAAATTAGACTTTAATGTTCCCGAACTTTTCTTTGCTAGCCTTCGCGAGGGGCAAGTAGTTGCAGCACGAAGTGGTGCGTATCCTGGTGAAGAATTCCGCGGTGAAATTCGTAGCATTGATTCGCGAGTTGATCCGTTGACCCGTTCAATTTTGGTGCGAGCAGTGTTGCCAAATAAAGAAAACAAGCTGCGTCCCGGTATGTTGCTACGGGTTAATTTGTTGCGCAGTGTCGATGAGACAATGATTCTGCCGGAAAAAGCTATTGTACCGATTAATGATCGTACCTATGTCTACGTCATTGATGAAAACAACACCGCTCGTCAGACATTGGTAACCTTAGGTCGGCGCAAACCAGGCATCGTTGAAATTATCGATGGAATTAAGCCGGGAGATAAAATCGTAACCGAAGGAATGGTGCGTTTGCGCGATGGCGTTGCTGTAACAGTTCGGGAGGGCTAAACCACATGTTGCTCTCAGATGTTTCGGTAAAACGTCCAGTTTTTGCCTCGGTTGTCAATATTCTACTGATTGTGTTTGGTATCGTTGCATTTACGATGCTACCGCTACGTGAATATCCCGATATTGATCCGCCGGTTGTATCGATTGATACCAACTATACTGGCGCCTCGGCAGATATTGTTGAAACTCAAATCACGCAAGTGATTGAAGATCGTATCAGTGGCATTGAAGGGATAAAAAATATCAACTCGAGCAGCCGTAATGGTCGCTCACGTATTAGCATTGAATTTGAATTAACGCGTGATATCGACGCGGCAGCTAATGATGTACGTGACCGTGTTTCACGGGTACTCGATAACCTCCCTGAGCAAGTAGACCCGCCAGAAGTTTCAAAAGCGAATTCAGATGAAAGTACCATCGTATGGTACAACTTGCGCAGCGAAACCATGTCGGTGCTTGAACTAACCGATTATGCTGACCGCTACATTGCCGATCGGCTGTCGGTTGTAGATGGCGTTGCCCGTGTTCAACTGGGTGGTGAGCGTCGTTACGCGATGCGTATCTGGCTTGATCGCGATGCGATGGCTGCGCGCAATATTACAGTTAGCGACATTGAAAGCCGCTTACGCTCAGAAAACGTCGAACTCCCTGCAGGTGAAGTCGAATCAATTGACCGTGAATTTACCGTTCGTGTTGCACGTACCTACCTCACTCCAGAGCATTTTGAACGCTTAACGATTAAGCGCGGTGATAATGGCCAATTAGTGCGCCTAGCCGAAGTCGCTCGAATTGAAATGGGTGCTGAGAACGACAAAACCGATTTCCGTGGCAACGGTATCAATATGGTCGGTATTGGTATTGTGAAACAATCAAAGGCGAATACCTTAGAGGTTGTAGAAAACGTTAAAAGAGAAATTGAAACAATTTCCCAAACGTTGCCTGAAACCATGTTTATGGTGCCAAGTTATGACTCGTCAATATTCATTAAAGGCTCTATCGACGAAGTATATAACACGCTCGGCATAGCAATGGCGTTGGTGGTTGTGGTGATTTACATGTTCCTGGGCAATATTCGCGCCACGCTAATCCCAGCATTAACAGTTCCAGTAGCAATAATTGCCTCATATATCGCTTTGTTTGCGATGGGGTTCTCAATCAACTTACTTACCTTGCTGGCATTGGTGTTAGCAATAGGTCTCGTAGTCGATGATTCGATAGTGGTTTTAGAGAATATTTATCGTCGAATTGAGGCCGGTGAGCCACCATTACTTGCGGCATACCG
>NCJS01000161.1 GCA_002279005.1 Idiomarina sp. 34-48-12
AAGCAATGGTACGGAAACTGAGACCGCTATGTATCAAAAGCATTACGGCTTAACCGAATTACCATTTACGCTGACGCCGAATACGAGTTTCTATTGTGATCTCGAAGGCCACCGTGCAGCGCTAGAGGTATTGTTAACCGCATTGCGCACCGGTGAGGGCTTCATCAAAGTTGTTGGTGAGGTGGGCACTGGTAAAACGTTGTTGTGTCGTAAGCTGCTGAACGAATTACCTGAAACCTATGTAACGGCATACATTCCGAACCCATTTTTGAATCCAGATGAGTTGCGTGCGCAAGTAGCTCGCGAGCTTCAGGTTGATATCTCTAAGGCAAGTAGTCAGCAATTAGTGACTCAAGCCATACAACAACGTTTAATGGAAATTAATGCGGCCGGAAAAACGGTCGTGATTGTGCTTGATGAAGCTCAAGCGTTGCCAAGCGATTCGCTCGAAGCTCTGCGCCTTATCTCGAATCTAGAAACTGAGACGCGAAAACTACTGCACATTGTTTTATTTGGGCAACCAGAGTTGAACGAAAGGTTAGCCGCGCGCGAACACCGTCAACTGCGTCAACGCATATCGTTTAGCTACCATTTGCAAGCGATGACCGTGCATGAATTAGCGCGCTATATATCTCATCGTTTACATGTAGCGGGTTACAAAGGCGCGCCAATTTTCAACGGCAGGGTTGTGAGTATGTTGCATCAAGCGAGCCGCGGCATTCCTCGGCTTGCCAACGTGTTGTGCCACAAAGTGCTGTTGTTGTGTTACGGCGAAGGCGTCTATCCGGTTACTCCGAAGCATGTGCGTACGGCGGTAGAAGATACGGAAGACGCGACGTTACCGAAACGTACTTGGCATTGGTGGGTACTAGGTGCTTTAGCCATTGCTGCTGCAGCATTTTGGGGTTATCAACAGCAATGGTTTGCTGGAGGTAATCTATGAGCGTCATTAACCGCATGCTACGCGACCTCGATCAACGGCAACAGCAAAATAGTCGGCACACGTATACTCCGGCAGCTGTAGCACCTCAACCAATTCATTGGGCGTGGATAGTCGGTATTCTGGTCGTCAGTTTAGCGGTGATCATTGGCGCCTTGAATTTGTGGTGGATGTACAGTTCAAACTCAGCACCAATTGAAGTCGAGTCAACGCCAACTGTCGAGACGACCCCAGCCGAATTGCGTCAAGCCATCGCCACATCAGAAGAGCTGGTTGCCGAAACTACAGAAAAAGCGACAGCTGATGCTAACAAGCCAAAAGCAATCGTTGATGTAGCAGCGTTACCGAAGGCACAAGATTCAATGCAAGCTGAAGTGCAACCGAAGCAGCCAGTGGTGAATCCAGAGCCTATAGCCGTTCAAGTGAGCACTGAGGCAGAATCGACGGCGGAGCCAACCCCAAAAGTTACCAAGAAACAGCCAGCGACAAATTCATCCAATTCATTCAGTGTTGAGCGGGTGCAACTATCACCGCAACAGTTGGCTGATACGAATTTATCCAAAGCTCGCGAAGCCTTGCAAAAGGGTGAGCAGGCTCGTGGGCAAGAGTTATTAGAAAAAGCGTTAGTAGTGAAGCCAGACCATGTGCAAGTGCGTTCTGAATTGGCTGCGTACTGGTATGGGCGAGGATTAACGAGCCGCGCAACAACTCTATTGCAGCAAGGGTTAGACTTAAAGCCTCAACAAACGGAGTGGCAGTTATTGCTAGCTCGAATATATGAAAGAATCGGTCGCATTGAACAGGCTTACAACGTTCTTAGTGTGATTCCAATGCAAGCTCCAGAAACTCCTGAACTGTTGCAATTGCGCGCGTCATCGGCAACGCAACTTGGCTATTTTAGTGAAGCCGCCGCCGACTATACGGCACTCGCAGTGCAAACGGGCGAAGGCCGTTGGTGGCTTGCGGCTGCAGTGGCGCATGAAGATGCTAGCAATATTGAGGCTGCCGTACGTAGCTATCGACAAGCTATTCAACAGCCCGACTTAGGTCAGGATGCCCGTTTGTATATTGAACAGCGACTTGCCGTGTTGGAGGGATTCTAAGATGCGCCCACGTTTAAAAATGCGCCTCGGTGATTTACTTGTTCAGGACGGCATGATTACCGAAACCCAATTGCAGCAAGCACTCGCCGATCAGAAACAAAACGGTCGCAAACTTGGTGTGACGCTCATTGATCTTGGGTTTATTGATGAGCATGACTTGTTAGAGTTTTTAGCGCGTCAGTTGAATATTCCTTTAATTGAACTTGGTGACCGTAAAATTTCACAGCAAGTTGTGAACTTAATTCCAGAAGTTCAGGCACGCCGTCATCGGGCGCTGGTCATTGAGGCCGATGATCAAATGGCACTCGTTGGCATGAGCGACCCCGCTGACCTTGCGGCGGTGGATGCAATCTCCCAATATTTACAGCCGCGTGAAATGAAACTTGCGGTAGTGCCCGACGCTGATTTACTGGAGGCGTTTGATAACCTTTATCGCCGCACCAAAGACATTGCCCAGTTTGCGAAAGAGCTACAAACAGAAACCCAAGATGGTGCGGAATTCGACCTTGGCGCGTTGTCGCTTGATGATGACGACGACGAAGCAACGGTTGCAAAACTCTTACAATCGATTTTTGCTGATGCAGTGCAGGTTCGCGCTTCAGACATTCATATCGAGCCAGATGATCGGGCGCTGCGCATTCGAATGCGTGTGGATGGTGTATTACAAGAAAACGTACTGACGGAAACCAACATTGCCAATGCCTTGTTATTACGTTTGAAGCTGATGGCTGGTTTGGACATTTCAGAAAAGCGCCTGCCACAAGATGGCCGTTTTAATATCAAAGTACGTGACCATTCCATTGACGTGCGGGTATCAACCATGCCGGTACAGTATGGTGAATCGTGCGTGATGCGTTTGTTGGATCAGTCTGCCGGGTTATTGCACCTTGAGCAAACCGGTATGCCAGAGCATATTCTCAAGCGCGTACGCCGATTGATTAATCGTCCATACGGTATGTTGATTGTCACCGGCCCGACAGGTTCAGGTAAAACAACAACTCT
>NCJS01000162.1 GCA_002279005.1 Idiomarina sp. 34-48-12
GCACGCGCCAATGCCGGAACATGGCTGGTTCGAATCGAAGATGTCGATACCCCACGCGCCGTTGTCGGTGCTGACAACATCATTCTTGAACAACTGAAGCGTCATGAATTGCATTGGGATGGCGATATTTGGTACCAAAGTAAGCGCACTGAGAGCTATCAACTGGCTCTTGAGCAACTTCAAGAGAAGCACTTAACCTACCGTTGCGAGTGCACACGAAAGCAGATTAAAGCGCTAGGTCCTTACTACACAGGCACTTGCCGAAACAAAAATATCACCTGCGCAGATACTGCCATTCGATTTCGCAATGATGATCCAATTCTCTGTTTTGACGATGGTTGGCAGGGTCACGTCGAGATAGACCCTAGTTTTGCGGGTGAAGATTTCGTTTTGTTTCGCCGCGATGAATTATTTACCTATCAGCTAGCGGTTGTCGTCGATGATATCGAACAAGGCATTACGGATATAGTTCGAGGTGAAGACTTACTTACTGCGACAAGCTGGCAATTGAACTTATGGCGGTACTTTACCGAGCGGGTGCCACGCTTTAAACACGTGCCGTTAGCGTTGGATGACCAAGGACGCAAGCTAAGCAAGCAGAATCATGCGCCGGCGTTAAACAATGACGACGCAAAAGAACAATTACAAGCTGCACTCGTGTTTCTAGGATTAACTCCGAGCAGCAAGCTCACAGTACCGCAGCTGTTGGCTGAGGCAGTTGCGCAATGGCAAGCGAGAAGCTTCCCTGAAACGCCCCAGCAGGATACAATATAACCGTTTGCGACATCAGTTGGAGAACCTCTTATTATCAAACGCATGACGCAAATTTACCGCAGAATATTCTCGCCAAACCTAAAATTATTCCTCGCGATAAACATCCAATATCGCGCAAAGACATTTCAGAACCGGCTCTGAAAGTGCTGTATCGCCTGCATAATTCAGGTTATCAAGCCTATTTGGTTGGTGGTTGTGTGCGCGATTTGATACTAGGGCTACATCCAAAAGATTTTGATATCGCTACCAATGCTACACCTGAGCAAGTGCGCAAGCTCTTCCGTAACTGTCGTTTAGTGGGCCGTCGGTTCCGCCTCGCACATGTTGTGTTTGGTCGTGAAATTATTGAAGTTGCCACATTTCGTGGCCATCACGATAGCGCAGAAGATGAACGTACCGATAAAGTAGCGAAGCAAGATGATGAAGGCATGCTGCTCCGCGATAATGTTTACGGAACAATCGATGAGGATGCACAGCGTCGCGATTTCACCGTTAATGCCCTGTATTACAACATAGCCGACTTCAGTATTATTGATTTTGCCGATGGCATGAAAGATATCGAAGCGGGTGTGTTACGCATGATTGGTGATGCGCCAACCCGTTACCGTGAAGACCCGGTACGTATGCTACGAGCGGTTCGTTTCGCAACCAAGCTAAACATGCGCCTTGATGATACGGTGGCAAAGCCAATTCATGAGCTTGCACCGTTATTGCAGAATATTCCACCAGCCCGACTGTTCGAAGAAGTTTTAAAGCTATTTACAGCCGGTAAAGGCTTAGCTAACTTCGAGATGTTAGTGGACTATCATTTGTTTCAGCAAATGTTCCCATTACTGAAGTCGTATTTGGCTGCGCCGACCGAAGCTCCTTATCAAATGCTTCGTCAAACCTTTTTAGATACCGACACGCGGGTCCGCAACGATCAACGCATTACGCCTGCCTATTTGTTTGCCGCACTACTGTGGTGGCCGCTACAGGCACGTATGGAACAGTTAAGTGTCGAAAGTGGCTTACCGCCTGTTGATGCTTTAAATATCGCGGCAGCCGATGTCATTGGACGTCAAGTACAAACCATTGCGATTCCGAAGCGATTTAGTATTCCGGCACGAGAGATTTGGCAACTGCAACAACGCATGGAGCGCGCGAAAGGCAAAAGGATCAACAGCTTGCTCATGCACCCTAAATTCCGTGCAGCTTATGATTTCTTGTTGCTTCGAGCAAAAACAGCCACGCCACTCGAACAGAAGCCGTTAGAGCAGCGCGCGCAGTTTTGGACCAAGATTCAAGAAAATACCAATATAAGTCCGTCGACAGTTGCTGCCGATGAAGGTAAGCCCAACAAAAAGCGTGGACGCCGCGGCGGTCGCCGCCGCCGAACCAAACCCACTAAGAAGACAGATTAATGGCAAAAGTCTATATTGCGTTGGGAGCGAACTTAGGCGAGCCAGTAAAAACGCTGAGAGACGCGATTATTAGTTTGAGTAGCCTGCCGCAATTGCAGTTTGTTAGAAGTAGCTCGCTCTATACAAGCACACCAATGGGGCCAAGTGATCAACCGGATTACGTGAATGCTGTTGTTTGTGCTGAGACGAGTCTTGCGCCCTTGGATTTGCTTGATTTATTACAAGCTATTGAGAATCAATTTGGTCGCCAACGGATTCGCCACTGGGGCCCGCGTACGCTAGATCTCGATATACTTCTCTACGATAACCTCACTATCGATGAACCGCGCCTGCAGGTACCTCACCCGGGTATGACTGAGCGCGACTTTGTCCTTGTGCCATTAGCCGAGTTGGCGCCTGAACTTACCCTACCCGATGGTCGTACTGTTGCGTCATTACTTGCCAACATGACGCATCATGACCTTGAAAAAATAACCTGATACAATCGAAGCTTATTTGGCTGCCGCAAGGAGTTCGCCATGGCGGGCATGACAATTTCAAAACTAACAAAAATGAAAGCTGCTGGAGACAAAATCGTTTCGGTAACTGCTTATGACGCATCCTTTGCAAAGCTCTTTGCAAGTTGTGGTATGGATTTTATGTTAGTCGGTGACTCACTAGGGAATGTGATTCAAGGGCAAGCAACGACTTTACCTGTAACCGTTGAGCAAGTTGCCTACCATACCGAGGCAGTCCGCCGCGGAGCACCGGATGCTTTCGTTATGGCAGATATGCCATTCATGAGTTACGCCACACCTGAACAGGCCTGTCATGAAGCTGCGAAATTAATGCGTGCAGGCGCCAACATGGTCAAACTTGAAGGTGGTGAGTGGCTACTCGAAACCATTCGCATGCTCGTTGAACGCAGTGTTCCTGTCTGCGCACACCTTGGCTTACTGCCACAATCGGTGAATGTGCTGGGTGGCTATAAAGTTCAGGGCCGAGAGCAAAGCGCCGCAGAAAATACAGTACGTCAAGCGCTTGCGCTACAACAAGCAGGCGCTCAAATGTTAGTTCTAGAATGTGTTCCAACCGAACTCGGTCAGCTTATCAGCAATAAATTATCTATTCCGGTTATTGGTATTGGCGCAGGCCCTCACACCGACGGCCAAATACTCGTTATGCACGATATGTTTGGTATGAACAGCGACTATCTGCCTAAGTTTGTTAAAAACTTCCTTGCTGAAACTGGCGATCTATCAAGTGCTGTCGAGCTTTATATCAAGCAGGTGAAAGACGGTACTTTCCCGGGCCCAGAGCATTCATTCGAGTAATCACTATGCAGCTTTTAAAAAGTCTTGAAGAGCTTCGCGGTTGGCGTGCTCAGTTGGATGGTACCGTGGCGTTGGTCCCGACCATGGGCAACCTGCACGAGGGTCATTTAAAATTAGTCGATTTAGCCAAGCAACACGCTGATCATGTGGTGGTTAGTATTTTCGTGAACCCCATGCAATTTGGCGCTAATGAAGATCTTGATAGTTACCCACGCACACTGGATGCGGACTGTCTTGCGCTTGCTGAGCGCAAAGCGACCGCGGTATTTGCACCGACAGTTGCTGATGTTTACCC
>NCJS01000009.1 GCA_002279005.1 Idiomarina sp. 34-48-12
TGCAGCATCAACTTGGTAGACGCCAACAACGCGATCTTTTCCAACTTCTTCTTGAAGCTTTTCGCATTTAGAAACAGTTCTGCTAGCTAAGTGAATTTCCGAAAAGTACTCCGGTAGCATCGCACACTTTTTTACAACGACGCCAGCTACGCCGCCCGCACCAATAATTAAAACTCGTGACATGTTAAAAATACCCTTCCGTTGTGGGTGAACACGAAGGCTAAAAGATAGCATAATTTTGCTAACTAAGCATGTTTAGGTAACTATTTTAACAGTGTTTAGCGGGTGAGTTCGAGATATTCACGTGCAATTTGGCGCAACTGATTTTGCATCGTCTGCTGGCTGCTGTAACCGTATTTTTGAGTGAGTCGTGCAAGGTCTTCGGTCACGCTTAGTATCTGCCCTGGTAAGGTAACGCCGGAAGCTTTGATTGGGTATTTTTTGTCACAGACGTTCCAGGCGAACTGTGCTTCAGTAAATGGTAAATTGCCATAAGCGAATCCGACCAGCACAGACCTCGCAATACGGTACATATCCGAATTTACGTTAACGTCTACGTGGTTACGCCAATCTAGCTCTGAATTGCAGTAGTGATGGAGTCGTTCGATTAGTTCACTGCTTTCCTCAGTAAGACCGAGCGCGAGAATCGCATTGGGGTAGCCGCTTGCCATATTTAGCTTGCGTCCAATACGAATGACTTGGTAAGGACTTTGACGCCAAAACTCTAATACATCTGGACTAGCACCAAAACTTGAGCCTAGAGCGTCAATTTGAGCACTCTGCGCAAGTTTCTTCAATTCTTTAAGAAGATCTAGCCCAATCCCTTGACGACGAACTTTCTCGTGAACAGCTACGCGAGTAACTCGCCACCATTGCCAATTTAAAACCTCAGGTTGCTGTAGGTAAAAAGCCATTGCTTGAGGAAGTATTTGACCATTTAACCGACGTTTCCCCTCTGCAATTGGTTGTTGTAGCTCTTGCGGTAATTGTCCTTCGACGCTATACCATATGACGCCAATAATGATGTTTTGGCGTCGAGCTAAAAGTAGCTTTTGTTGTTGGTCATCAAGTAGTAAACGCAAATCGTTAGGGCTGCTTTGATAATGAGCTTCTAAAAGCAACGTAATAACTTCCTGCAGGTCGTACTCGGATAATTCGCTCGCATGGGTGTGTAAAAAAGAGATCGGCGATTGCGTATCGGTAAAAACTCTCTGGTTGTCTTGTTGATGCTGAGCCTGCATTAATAATGCCTGATTCAACCAAGGCTCCACTTCATCATGTAGTGACCAGCGTAGTGGTTTCATCAATTGATGTAGCTTGCAAGTGCGCTGCTGCTGCAACCATTCGACAAAGCGAATTGCAAAACCTCGGCCGCAACCTTCATAGCCATCTACGGTACTAGCGACCGCCCATACGGTAAATCGTTGTACGAGTTGTTGTAAAACATGCATTGGTATCGCCGCAGCTTCATCGATAATCAGCCGCACACTTTGCGGGGCGTACTCGCTCAATAATTTATCCCAAGGCACAAAGCGAACTGATTTTGCGGCATGCTCAAGTAAAGTTGTTGTCGCTGATGGCCGTGGCCCTGTTACCACTAACTCTCGGCCCCGATAGTTGCGTATCCAAGCCTGACACGCCAAGCCTAAAGTTGTGCTTTTACCGCGCCCGCGGTCAGCCATGAGGATATGACAAGTACCCGGAAGATCAATCATGCTGTCAATAATCGACTTTTGTGTTGCGCTTGGTAAGGTTTCGGTTTTCGACTTTGGCAGGGGAGCTGTTGTTAGTTCTTGCGTCAGCGTCTTTAAATCAGTATTCGGCTGAATAATTTCTACACGTGCGAAATTTATACTCGATGCAAGTAGACGTTTTTTAAAATGAGATGATTGCTCTGGTAGAAAGACAAAAAGTATACCGCCGCCGTTTACAGTGCCAGCTAGCGCAGCAAGTGCATCTGCATGAATGACGTCGGTAAACTCGAGTAGAACGAAATCATTAGACGTACCTAGATAATCTCGATATCGATGCACCGCGATGGTACTTTCTTCACGATCAGTTAGACATAAAGTTGATGGGAGCTGACGGATTACAGCGTTTTTATGGAATGATTGCCAATCACTCGGGCCATCAAACAAAAAGACTGCTCGAACGCGAGCAGTCTTTAGGTGATTAGCAATGCGATTCAACCCCATAATTTAAATGATAGAGATTGCAAAAAACTTCGTTAACACTGTGTTGATAAAAACAACAGCTAGTATCAACGGAATAAAGGTTCCAATAGCAAAGCTGACGTATTTTTCCAACCATGAAGTTGCGTATGCTTGATTCCCTTCGCTCAATTCAGCAGTTAACTGACTGCGCTTCCAACGGAATCGGACGAATAGGCAAATAAGTAAACCGTTGAGTGGCAATATCGTGTCGTAGAATACATCGTAAATAACATCAAAAACTGATTTGTCTGCACCAGCGTAGCTGGTAAAGGCTGTGAACCACGGTACTAAACCAAACGAAGTTGCCGCTATTAGCGTTAACACAGTGATTGCGATACCCATAGCCAATAACGCTTTTTTACGTGAAATATTACGTTTTTCCATCAATGATGAGGTTGGTACTTCAATGATGGATACGAGTGATGTAATTGCTGCTACAAATGCTAATAGAAAGAAAATAGTCGCCGCAACACTCGCCGCAAAATAGCCAACTGACTCAGAAAGGGCTAAGAAAATATTCGGGAAGAATGAAAAAATCATGCTGACCGAAGAGTCACTTAATGAATCTGGATTGGTGTCTGGATATATCGCAAAAATTGCAGGTAAGGTCATCAAACCGGCAATGAACGCGACAGCGGTATCTGTGATTGCTACTAATTTTCCTGACGTAACAATGTCATCACTGCGACGGAAGTAAGAGCCGTAGGTGATTAGAATACCCATACCCAGTGACAATGAAAAGAATGCTTGAGCCAACGCACCATTGATCACCGAGCCATTAATTTGACTGAAATCAGGCACAAGATAAAACTGGACGCCAGCCCATGCGTTGTCCAATGTTAGAACAAAGATGACTAGCAAAATAAGCATTAAGAATAAGGTCGGCATTAAGATTTTAGATGCGCGCTCGATACCTTTGCGAACACCACCACCCAGAATAAAATTGATGATAATGGTGACACCGACTAAGTACCAAATGAAGTCATAGTCATTGACAAAATTACCAAAGAAACCTTCGCTTGCCAGTGCATCGAGGTTACCCAGTAGTGATTGTACAAGATAGCCAAAGATCCATACGGTGATGACCATGTAGAAAACAGCGATCATAAATGGCGTTATGGTCGCGAATAAACCAGCTAGACGCCAACGTTTTAAACCTTGTCCAAGTTCTGAGTAGGCTTTATAGGGGCTGTGCTGAGCTCGACGTCCTAAGCCCATTTCGGCAAGCATGACTGGCAAACAGATAAAGGCCACAAAAAAAGCGTAAATTAATAAAAATGCACCACCACCATTTTTGGTCGCAGCAACAGGGAAACCAACAAGATTACCAATACCCACGGCAGAGCCTGCCGCGGCAAGAATAAAACCAATTTTTGAGCTGAAATGCTCACGAGATGCGCTCATAGCGAGAACCCTTGCTTTTCGTTATTATAGTGGTTTGCAAACCGCCCAATCCTAGCGCATGCGCTCACCGTCGGCAAGCAGACCAGACCAACGGCTAAAAATATGCGGTTTTGGTCTGGTCACAGCTCAGTTACGAGAACCAACGCAGCAGCTTTTGTTTAAATGAAGTGTAAGGTGGGTACCTAAAGTTGGGGTCAACAGCAAATGGCCTAGTCATGACCGATTTCATATGGCTAAACGTATCAAAACCAAATTTCCCGTGATAGCGGCCCATTCCACTTGGGCCGACACCGCCAAATGGCAGTTCAGGATTGAGCATAAACATCAACGTGTCATTGTTGCACTGATTACCGGCGTGAGTTTGCTCAGTAAGGTGCTGGAGCTGGCGCGCTGAATTGCTAAAACCATAGAGAGCTAATGGCTTGTCGCGCTCTTGAATGAAATTGATAGCCTCAGCCAAATTCCTAACTTTTAGAATCGGCAAAATAGGACCGAAGACTTCTTCCTGCATGACGTTACTTGCAGGATCAACATTACACAAGACGGTGGGTTTAATGTAGCGATCGTCGCCATCAAATTCGCCCCCAAATGCAATTTGGCCATCACCGAGATACGCTTTCAGTCGGTCAAAATGCTGGCGATTCACGATTCGACCATAATCAGTGGCATGTTGTGGGTCTTCGCCAAAGAAATCTTCACAAGATTGTTTCAGGGCTGCTATGAATTCATCATGTTTCGATTCATCTATTAAGACATAGTCAGGCGCAATGCAGGTTTGTCCGGCATTTATCCACTTTCCCCAAGCGATGCGTCGGGCAGCAACCGCGATATTGGCATCAGCCAATACCACTGCAGGACTTTTACCGCCAAGCTCTAAGGTGACAGGGGTTAAATGTTCTGCTGCGGCACGCATAACAATCTTACCCACGCGGCCGCCACCGGTATACATAATGTGGTCGAAACGGTGTTGAAGTAGTTCTGAAGCCACGTCCGCACCGCCGGTTACAACTTGAACCGCTTCTGCTGCCAAATAGTCGGGTAGCAGTCGCTCAATAAGTTCTGCCGTTTTAGGCGATAACTCAGATGGTTTCACAATTGCACAGTTACCAGCGGCAAGTGCAGCTACGAGAGGGCTCAGCAACAATTGTAACGGGTAGTTCCAAGCACCAATTATAAGTACCACACCCAAAGGTTCAGGGTGCAGATAACTTTTTCCCGGCCACGCTAACATTGGTTGTCTAACGCGCTGAGGTTTCACCCACTTGCTCAAATAGTGCAAGGTATGTTTGATATCACTTTTCAGAAAACCCAGTTCCGTGAGCCAGCCTTCTGCCGATGATTTGCCCAAGTCTTGTTGTAGAGCTTGAAGCAGCTCGCTTTCGTGATCATCAAGCATTTGCTGCAATTGTTGCAGTTGTTGCTTGCGCCATGCGACAGGACGAGTTAAGCCGCTATTGTAGGTTGTTCGCAACCTTTGTAAGCGTTGTTCGAGTTGTTGTTTCATGCAAAGCCGCCTAGGGTGATATTTTTAGTTTCTTGATATTCGGCCAAACCGTAACGTGATCCTTCACGACCGATACCTGATTCTTTTACGCCGCCGAAGGCGTTGTATGCGTGAGAAATTGCGCCAGCATTGATGCCAAGCATGCCGCATTCCAGTTGTTCGCTGACACGCTGAATACGTTTATAGTCTTGTGCACAAAAATAGCCTGCCAAACCAAACGGCGTATCATTTGCGCGTGATATACCTTGCGCCTCATCGGTAAATGTTTGCACCGCAATCACCGGTCCAAATATTTCTTCCTGCGCAATACGCATAGCCGGAGTTACCTCAGTAATTAACGTAGGGGCATAGAATAACTCACCTAGCTCTGTTAATACTTTCCCGCCCGTGACAAGCTTAGCGCCTTGCTGCTGCGCATCTTTGAGCAATTCTTCGACTTTGTCTATTGCATCTTTGTTAATGAGGGGGCCATAGTCCACTTCATCCGCATCACCAGGAGCAACTTTGATCGTTGCCAATGATTTCTCGAGTCTTTCAACGAATGCATCATGCACAGACTCCTGTACCAAGACTCGATTGGCGCTGATGCACGTTTGACCAGCATTGCGGAATTTACATGCCATTAATTCACGCACGGCTAGGTCGATATCAGCATCGTCAAAGACAATAAATGGCGCGTTACCTCCTAGCTCCAGTGAAACCTTTTTCATGGTTTGTGAGCACTGCTCCATTAGAGCTTTGCCGACAGCTGTTGAACCAGTAAAAGTAAACTTCTTGACGCGTGGGTGCTGCGTGAACACTTCGCCAATTTCTTTTGATTGCGTAGTTGGCACAAAATTTATTACGCCATCCGGAATACCCACTTCGCTAGCAAGTTGTGCGAGCGCTAATGCTGAAAGAGGTGTTAGTTGCGGCGGCTTAACAACAATTGTGCAACCAGCGGCGAGGGCGGGGGCAACCTTTCGCGTTATCATCGCATTGGGGAAGTTCCAAGGCGTGATGGCCGCACACACGCCAATCGGTTGCTTGATAATCCAGCTTCGTTTGTCATTAGAACTAACTGGCAAAATATCACCGTAGCAACGCTCTGCTTCACCTGCGAACCAGTCAACGAAGCTGGCGCCGTATTCAATCTCACCGATGGCTTCGGCGATAGGTTTACCTTGTTCAGCACTCATTAATTCACCCAGCGCTTGTTTATTATCAAGCATGCTCCGGTACCAGCGGCGCAACAGATCAGCTCGCTCTTTCGGTGTTTTCTCGCGCCAGTGAGTCAGCGCCTTGTGAGCAGCTTCCACAGCCCGTTCGGCCAGCGTTGCATCACCATCAGCTACCTCGGCAAGTGTTTCACCAGTAGCTGGGTTGGTCACCACGAAGCGTTTATCAGTTGGTATCCAATGCCCATCAATGAAAGCATTGGTTTGAACGAGTGAACGCATAGTATGTGTTGACATGACTACTCCCAATTAATGAATGTATAACTCAGTATTAGGGTTATACGTTAGAACTTCAATGCTAGTTTACCTTGTGTTTGTTTAACAATTAGCGTATAGTTCGCGGCCTCAGGGTCATTACCGCTATTGATGGGAGCGGACTTACCCCTGAATATGCTGGGGTAAACAGCGCCTAATTTCCTGCCAGAGTGTTCATCGTGTTCTGTAGCTGGGCGTATATCCCCCTTATATATGCAATACAGAAACATGTGAGAAAAATATGTCTGAAGTAATGACTGGCCAATCGTTTGCCGATTTGGCCCTGCCTGCTGTTGTGCTTAAACAGCTAGAAAAAATGAATTTCACCCAACCTACACCAATTCAATTGCAAGCAATTCCTGCCTTGATTGAAGGCAAGAACGTGCTTGGCGAAGCGCAAACCGGTACCGGTAAAACGGCAGCGTTTGGTTTGCCAGGTTTATCTGCAATTGATACCAAAGAGCGCGCGACACAAATGTTGGTGGTTGCACCAACGCGCGAGCTTGCTATTCAAGTAGCTGAAGCCGTAGCTGAATTCGGTCAGCAAATGCGTGGTCTTGAAGTTGCCACAGTATATGGTGGCGCGGCGTTTGGTCCACAAATTAAAGCGTTACGTGGTGGTGCTCATGTTGTTGTGGGTACGCCAGGTCGCTTACTCGATTTATTGAACAAAGGCGTGTTGAACTTAAGCTCACTGCGTTTAGCTGTTCTTGATGAAGCCGACGAAATGCTGAACATGGGCTTCATTGAAGATATCGAGACCATTATGGGTGCAGTACCGAACACCGCACAACGTGCGCTGTTCTCAGCGACAATGCCGCCGGCTATTCGTAAATTGGCTAAGACTTTCCTCGTTACTGAAGCTGGTGAGCAACCGTTAAATATTCAAATCGCTGCCATTGAAAAAGCTAAGGCGACCATTCGTCAACGCGCATGGTTAGTGCGTGGCTTAAGTAAAATGCAAGCGTTGACGCGTTTGTTAGAAACCTTGGAATACCAGCGCGTGTTGATTTTCGTACGTACGCGTTCAGACACCATGGATGTTACTGAGCAGCTACAAGCATCTGGTTTTAAAGCATCTCCATTAAGTGGCGACTTGAACCAAGCACAGCGTGAGCAAACTGTTGCGCAATTGCGTAGCGGTCGTATCGAAATCTTAGTAGCAACCGACGTGGTAGCACGTGGTCTTGATGTGCCAGAAATTACGCACGTTGTGAATTATGATTTACCAGGCGATAGCGAATCTTATGTTCACCGAATTGGTCGTACCGGTCGTGCCGGGCGTAGCGGTGAAGCAATTTTGTTCTATCGCAACAAAGAAAAGCATTTGCTTCGCACTTATGAGCGTTTAACGAACGGTACTATCGAGTATTTTGAAGTGCCAAATGCGAAAGAATTGAGCGCGCATCGTCAACAGAAACTGCAAGAACAAATTGTGACGACAGTTGCTGGCGGTCAGTTTAATGAATTAAATGAAATCATTGCGAAAATGCAGGCAGACACTGGTTTATCAGCAGAGCAAATTGCTGCAGCTTTGTTAGCTCAGCAAAATTCGCAGCGTCCGTTGATTGTTGCTGATGATCCGGCGCCACGTAAATTTGAAGAACGTACTGAACGTCGTGGCAAACGTGATGCGCGTGATAGCCGCGATAGTCGTGATGGTCGCGAAAAACGCAGCTCTCGAGATCGTCGTGATGCAAACGTTGAGTTTGACACTTATCGCATTCAAGTTGGTCGTGAGCACGGTGCTCGTCCACAAGATATCGTGGGTGCAATTGCAAACGAAGCTGATATGGATAGCCGTTTTATCGGTCAAATTCAGTTATTTGATGGACATAGCTTGGTTGAGTTGCCAAAAGGCATGCCAACAGCCGTTGTACGTGTATTACAACGTGCTCGTGTACGTCAACAGCAGATGGGCCTTGAGTTAGCTCCAGGTGAGCAAATTACTCGTCGCCCACGTCCGCCTGCTGGCGAACGTCCACCATTTAAAGGTGCGCAACGTCGTGGTGATAAAGGTGGTCGCGGTAATCCTGGCGAGCGCCGCGGTCGTCGCGCACAGTAAGACTTATTGATATCCAGCCTGATGATTCACCCGAATCATCAGGCTGGTATCATATCCCCAAGATTCAGCTTTTTTCATTATCTCGTCAAGAACGTTTTCAGGTACTTTTGGTGTTCGTGAAAGCACCCAAAAATAGTCGTAACTATCACTCGTAATAACCGCTATTGAATAGTCACCAGCATCATTTGTTTGTAATTCACTAATATAGTAACCACCATAAAACGGCCAGAAGAATGTTACTTTGTACATTGCAGTACCGACGGGTTTGGCGTGGCCAATAGCTGTTTCCCACTCACCCAGCTCGATATTATAGCCGCGGTTTGTGACTTCAATAGTGCCGTCGTCATTGAGTCGATATTCAGCGGTGACACGCTGTAACCCCTCCTCAAAGCTGTGCGGTAAGCGCACAATTTCATACCATTTCCCTAAGTATTTAGTCGCTTCAAATTTTTCAATAACCGGAGCTACTGGCGTCGGGTTACTGCTACACCCGAAAATAAGAAAGCTGGTTAGCAAGACAACTATGAGTCTGTTCATATTATTTCCTTTTTTCTGTGCCTATTAACGTCCGTTTATAACGTATTAATTTGGTTTAAGTACAAACGCGCTTGCTTTAGTAGTTCTTGTTTATCTGCTTTATCTCGTTTGGTCCATTGGCTTAAGATTAAGGCCATTCGTGCGTTATTGCTAAGTTGTTGGTGATGTGTGTCTATAAAATGCCAATACAGACTGTTAAAAGGGCAAGCATTTGCACCGACGCGCAGGTTTACGTCGTAATGACAATTTTGGCAGTAATTCGACATTTTGTTGATGTAAGAACCGCTCGATATATATGGCTTAGTTGCAAGAATGCCTCCATCAGCAAATTGGCTCATGCTGCGCGTATTGGGCAATTCAACCCACTGTAATGCGTCGATATAAATGCCTAAATACCAAGCGTCTACCTCGTCAGGATTGACGCTGGTAAGCAATGCAAAATTGCCAGTAATCATTAACCGTTGAATGTGGTGCGCATAGCTAAACTCAAGAGACTGTTGAATACTTTTTGCCATGCATTGCATTTTCGTTTTACCTGTCCAGTAGTAGCTGGGCAGGGCTGCTTTGTTGTTAAAGAAGTTAGTACTTAAGTAGCTCGGCACGTGATGCCAGTAAATAGCTCGAACAAATTCTCGCCAGCCGATGATCTGT
The DNA here is from genome assembly GCA_002279005.1 of Idiomarina sp. 34-48-12. Classification (GTDB taxonomy): domain Bacteria; phylum Pseudomonadota; class Gammaproteobacteria; order Enterobacterales; family Alteromonadaceae; genus Pseudidiomarina. Next base: position 9,847 of record NCJS01000009.1, read on the forward strand.
CGCACAAACCCTTCAATTTGCGCCATGTTCACTCGAGAAGGATTGCTCTGCCAAAACGCAATTGCTTTTTCGACCACCTCACGCGGGCTGAGCATTTTGGTATTCAATGAAAATGACAAGCGCGCATGAAACAGTGACCAATATTCAGTGTGCATAGCATCTTGATAACGGCCAAAGTTTTCTAATAGGCTTTCAACGAAAAACTCGAGTAGTTGCCTAGATTCAAGTCGGGACGTCGGCCAAATGAACCGCTGCGGTTCAATATCACCAATTGTTTCTACATTAGCTTTTTCAAGCATTTCAACGATGTCGGTCACATCGTGGGAAAACAACAATGGACTGGGAACATCTTGGTTGTCGGCCAGTTTGTTTCGGTTCTCTTTATCAAAATTCCATTTGCCACCAACCGGTTTATCGTTTTCCATGAGGTAGCCAGTTTGCTGGCGAACTCTTCGGTAAAACGATTCCATTAAGAAGTTTTCTTTACCTGGAAACCAATCAGTGAGTACGCTGCGTTGAGTTAAGAAGTGTTCACTATCATACCAGTGTACCTCGACAGACTGTTGTTCAGCCCATGCTTGTAAGTAATGATCAACACGATACTCATCGGGTTGTTGCAGCAGAACTTGTTGGGTATTAGGAAGAAGTTGAAGAAGCGCAGACAGGTTTTTGGTGACGCTTTGGTGGTTATTTGGGTCGTCTAATGAAATGTAGCAGACCTTGTGGCCCGCTGAGTTTAATGCTTTCGCAAAATTGCGCATCGCTGCGAAGAAACCAACGACTTTCTGGATATGATGTTTTGCGTAATCGGTTTCCTCGCGCACTTCCATGAGGACGATTAGACGGTTCTTATCAACCGTCTTGAACCAACTGTGACTCGCGTTCAGTTGGTCACCTAGAACAAGAGCCAACGTGGTAAACGAATCATCTGGTAGGCGATTAAAACTAATTTCGCCAATTGACGAGGTCGATGAATGAGTGGTCATCTGTTAAATCTGCGCTAAGTTATAGGGAATCAATGCTAAATACGTGTTTTAGCATAGCGAGATCACCGAAAATTTGGCATTATGCGTCTATTAAATTAGTTAACCCTCAGGCAGGAACATCATGCAGCCAGTTAATATTATTTGTATCAAATGGGGCAAAAAGTACGGCTCTGATTACGTCAATACATTGTACTCAATGGTGAGCCGCAATATCTCATTGCCATATCGCTTTGTTTGCTTCACTGATGACGCTGAAGGAATTCGCGATGAAGTTGAAGTAAAGCCAATTCCAGAGATTGGATTCGAAGACTTTGATCAACGCAAGCCATGGACGTTCGCACACGGCTGGTTGAAATTAACCTGTTTCGCTAATCCACTTTATGATTTACAAGGTCCAACATTGTTCTTGGATCTTGATATTGTCATTGTGGGTAGTTTAGATGAATTCTTTGAACCTGAAGGTGACTTTTTGGTCATCAAAGAATGGGACAAATCAGATGCTACCGGAAATACCTCGGTGTTTCGTTTTAACATTGGTGCGCATGTCGATGCCCTAGAACACCTAAAGGCAGATCCGGTTGGTTCACGTAAAGATGTTCGCAACGAACAAGAGTTTATTACGCAGTTTGTTGCACGCCAAGGCAAGTTAAAATATTGGCCAGCGCAGTGGTGCCGTAGCTTTAAACGTCATTGTTTGCGTCCGTTCCCGCTAAGTTTCTTCCAGCAGCCGCGTATTCCAGAAGGCGCGAAGGTGATCATTTTTCATGGTCGACCACACCCAGATGATGCCCTTGCCGGACGCAGCGGCAAATGGTACCGCAAGGTACTTCCTACAACTTGGATCAAAGAGTACTGGCGCTAAGCGTTAATGACTGTTTGGTATAGACTGCTCATTCGGCTCCTGACGCCATTGGTATTTATTTACCTATGGCTTCGCGGAGCGAAGGCCCCAGCCTATCGAAAGCGCTGGAGTGAGCGTCTTGCACTTCAGGAGTTTCCGCCACAAGCCCGCGATGGCATTGTGATTCACTGTGTTTCAGTTGGTGAAACGGTCGCAGCTCGGGGGCTTATAGAGAGCGTTTTACGAACTTATCCACACCTTTCGGTAACATTGACATCAATGACACCGACAGCGGCTGAAATGGCGCTGAAACTGTTTGGTGAGCGCGTTTTTCATAGCTACCTGCCGATTGATACGCCAGCAGCGATGCAGCGGTTTGTGAGTAAACTCAGTCCTCGCTTGCTTGTCGTACTTGAAACCGAAGTTTGGCCTTCTCTGTTAGCGCAATGTCAGCGGCAAAACATACCTGTTTTAGTTGTTAATGCTCGCATGTCCGAGCGTTCTGCAAAAGGCTATCAAAAATATGATTGGCTACTTGGGTCTATCTGGCAGAGCGTTGATTTTATTGCGGCGCAAACTAAAGGTAGCGCCGAGCGCTTTGCATCACTCCAAGTACCGGCAAATAAACTCGCTGTGCGGGGGAATTTAAAGCACGATTTTCAGGTGAGTGATGACCTACGCCAACAAGCCCAGAGCTGGCGTGATGAATTAAACCGCCCGGTACTAGTCGCTGCCAGCACGCATGATGGTGAAGATGCACAAATTCTTGAGGCGTTCAGCTTGGTATTGGAACAGCACCCAACAGCGCTGTTAATCATCGTTCCGCGTCACCCGGAGCGTTTCGATGCTGTCGCTAGATTGATTGAACAGAAGCAGTTTAGCTTTGTGCGCCGAAGTGCAGAGCAGGCAATACAGACTGCTCATCAAGTTTTTCTTGCTGATTCAATGGGTGAATTATTGTTGTGGTATGCCGTCGCGGATGCCGCATTTGTCGGTGGAAGCCTGATTGAGCGAGGCGGGCATAACCCACTTGAGCCAATTGCAACCCAAACGCCAGTTATATCCGGGCCCCATGTATTCAATTTTGATGAAATTTATCAGCGCTTAAAAGCGGTGGGCGGTGTTCACCTAGTTACTGATGCAAAAACGCTAGCAGCTGTTTGGAATGAGTGGCTAGGTCACCCGCAGAAAGCGACACAGTATGCAAAGCATGCCTTTGATGAATTTGCCAACGATCAAGGTGCGACCGAAGCTATTTTGCAGGATATCAAACGCTTCCTACCTTTGATGCAAGGAACCGAAAACGTAAGGACGATGTCGATGATAGAAACTACAAAGCCGAACGACAGCACAGAAATTTGGTATGACCCAGAGGTTCTAGAAGAGTGCACAACGAAGCATTTTGAAGCGAGCTTTTGGCAGAGTCAGAATAAAATCAAGGGGTCGGCCACAGGACGCAGCACAGCGTTTTTTGTTGATGTGGGAGAGCATGGGGTATTATTGCGACATTATTATCGCGGTGGTTTGGTTGGTAAGTTTAATAAAGATCGTTTCAAGCGTGAACCAATCCCTAGTAGTCGCGCGATGGCGGAGTTTTCGTTATTGCTTAAGCTACGCGAACTTGAATTACCAGTACCAAGGCCGGTGGCAGCACGTTTCGTAAAAGCGCCAATATGGGGCTATCGCGCAGATATACTGGTTGAGGTTATCCCAAGTGCTCAAGACCTTTTTAAAATACTGTCACAGCGTCCTCTAGTTGAGTCAGAGTGGCAAAAGGTTGGCAAGGCGATACGTGAGCTACATCATGCTGGCGTTTATCATTCTGATTTAAACTGCCATAACATCATGCTTGATGACAGCAGTAAGTGCTGGATTGTCGATTTTGATAAATGCGGATTTAGAACGGAAGGGCAGTGGCGAGAAGCTAATTTACAACGCTTATTACGCTCGTTAAATAAAGAGCTAACAAAAGCAAAAGAAGCCAATCGAGCATTTCATTTTGATGAAACACGAGATTGGCCTCTTTTAGTTGAAGCATATAACTAGCGTATACACTTCAGGCGTCTAGCACGGGCAGTAAACGCGAGTATTTTACTCGCGAATTTGTCCAGTACCTGTCACCACGAACTTTTCAGTTGTCAGTGCCTGTAACCCCATTGGGCCATATGCATGTAATTTACTGGTAGATATACCAATTTCAGCACCTAAGCCTAACTGACCACCGTCGCTGAATCGTGAAGATGCATTTGCCATTGTGACGGCAGAATCGACTTCACGGATAAATCGGTCGGCAGCGTCTTTATTTTCGGTGACAATTACTTCGGTATGACCACTGCCAAAGTTATGGATATGATCGAGTGCTTGGTCGAAATCTTTGACCGTTCTCACGGCAATTTCAAGCGCCAAGTATTCTTCACCATAAGCATCGTCGGCAATGACGTCTGGGTTATCAAAGTAGCTTGCTGAAGTCTTGTCTGAGTGAATCACAACATTTTTTTCAGCTAAGGCTTTGGCAGCCATTGGCAAAAACTTCGGTGCGATATCTTGATGCACAATTAAACCTTCGAGCGCATTACATACACCGGTACGTTGAGTCTTGCCATTTAATAAGATATTTAAGGCTTTATCCAAATCAGCATCTTTGTCGATGTATAAATGACATACACCTTTATAGTGCTGAATGACTGGGATCTTACTGTTGTCGCTAACAAAGTGAATTAAGCCTTCACCGCCACGAGGAATCACCAAATCCACATACTTGTCTTGTTTAAGTAACTCTGTCATCAAGTCACGATCAGGTGACGGTACGACAGTGATCGCGTCTTCTGGTAACTCGCTGTCGCGTAATGCTTGATGAAGTGCATCAGCAATAGCTTTACTGGTTTCAATTGCTTCCCGGCCGCAGCGCAAGATAACTGCATTACCAGATTTAAAGCATAGAGCCCCAGCATCGGCTGTCACATTTGGACGCGCTTCATAAATCATACAGATAACGCCTAAAGGAATACGCATTTTGTCCACTTGAATGCCATTTGGCCGCGTTTCAAAATGTTTGCGCTCACCAACAGGATCTGAGAGTTCAATAATCTCTTCGATGGCACTTGCCATACCTTCGATGCGCTCATCATTCAACTGCAGTCGATCTAGCATAGATTCTGATAAGCCTTTTTCTTTCCCAGTAGCCATATCTTTTTCATTGACCGCTAAGATAGTGCTCTTCGCTGCGCGAATGGCGTCCGCCATGCGTTGCAGTACCTGATTTTTGTTTGCTTCTGATAAGTTTGCAACAGCGCGGGCAGCTACTGCTGCACGTTTTGAAATTTGTTCAGCTAACTGAGTACTCATTCGTCCTCCAGTATCATTAAATCGTTACTCTCAATTACTTCAGAGATTGGGCTGTAGCCGTATGCTTCGGCTATATCACTTATTTCTTGCCCTTTTATGTGCATTAATTCGTGTGAGCTATATTGGCAAATACCTTTGCCAATGGCCTCGGCCGTACTACCACAGCGAATCACTACCGCATCGCCACGATTGAAATCGCCTTGAACATCTACTATGCCGCTGGTTGTTAGAGACTCTCCACGGCTTAATGCTGCGGCAGAATCCTCATCGATGACCAGTTCACCCTGCGAAATCAAGGTGTGACGCAACCAGTGTTTTTTATTACTCATTGGATCTTGCTGGCGCTTGAACAAGGTGCCCGGGTTGTTACCGCGTAACATGTGCTCGAAGGTTTCGCCTTTCCGACCATTCACGATATACGTATCGATACCGTGAGAGGTCGCTTTTTCAGCAGCTTCAATCTTGGTACGCATGCCGCCTGTCGCAATTTTGTTTGTCGTGCCGCCGGCTAATGCGAAAATTTCTTCGGTGATTTCATCTACCTCTGGAATTTTTTTCGCATCTGGCTTCACTCGCGGATCAGCATCAAATAAGCCATCAATATCGGAGCAGATGAATAGCGCATCGGCGTCAACGAGGGTCGCAACCATAGCAGCGAGATTATCGTTATCACCAACTTTCATTTCATCGGTAGCTAACGCATCGTTTTCATTAACGATGGGTAATACATCGTGTTCTAACAATGTTCGAAGTGTGTTTCGGACACTGACATAACGAGCACGATCGCGTAAGTCACCATGCGTCATCAGTACTTGGGCGCATGGGAAGTCAAAAAAGCGTGACCAATTTGCCATCATGTCATTTTGTCCAACAGCTGCCATCGCTTTTTTGATTGTCACCGGAAGCTTATCGCCGTCATAGCTGATATGTTTTCTGCCCGCTGCGGCACTGCCGGACGAAACGAGAACAATTTCTTGTCCACGTTCATGACACTCAATAATAAATCGAGCGATAGCTAATAAGTATTTACTGCTCGTTCCTGTATCATCTGGTGCAATCAACGCACTGCCTACTTTTAGTACAGCACGGTGCCAGGAAGGCATTTCCATAACTTCTCCCTCTTGAAAAATTCGTATGTAGTCTAACAGATTTGGCAATGTTTCTCTAGTTGAGAGCAATAAGTGAGGGAAATGCCCACTATATAAGGCATAAGATAGGGAAATAGGACTTTAATTGACTTAAAATTTACTTTTTTTAAACATTAAAAACCCCGCATTGCGGGGTTTCTAGAGATATTTATTTAGCAGGAGGGGTATAGCCTTCAATATCGACTTCTTTACCTTCAAATAAGAACGCTTGCATTTGCTCTTCAAGAAATGCTCTTGCTTGTGGGTCCATCAAGTTTAGACGTTTCTCGTTAATTAGCATAGTTTGTTTCTTTTGCCATTCGGCCCAAGCTTGCTTTGAGATGCTATTAAAGATTTTTTCTCCCAACTCACCAGGGTAAAGTTGGAAATCTAAACCTTCAGCTTCTGTCTTCAGGTATTCACAATATACGTTACGGCTCATGACAACCTCGTTCGGCTTATAATTTGATAGTCATTTTACGGTGGTGATATCAGTGAATGCAAACTTAGCTAAGCTTTAATTACTGATAGTTATGTACACAACGTATTTAGATATTTACGAATTGGAGCAGGTAATCCATAGTTGTCCAATTGCTCTATGGGAACTCGTTGGCCACTTTGGTCTGCTGGAAGCGAGAAAACTGTTGCCTCGAGTTTGTAGTGTGAAAACACGTGTTTAAAACGACCGTGAATGGGTGCTGTTTCTAGCGGCTCTAATATTTCGGGCAGGCACCACAATCGAGGCCATATGCCGTTACCTGATCGCTGCGTTAGCATCACCCCATCGTCGTTGATGTCGAGTAAGAAATAACCGCTTCGCGTAGGTGTTTTTTTCTTTGCTTTCTTTTCCGGTAAAACATCAACGCGGTGTGTTGCTAGGGCATTACAACTTGTCTTTAAAGGACACTGTTGGCAATCCGGCGAACGAGGTGTGCAGACAGTTGCACCAAGATCAAGCAGTGCTTGTGCGTAACGGCGATTATCAAAAGTTGGCGTATATCGCTCTGCGTAGGACCAAATAGTTTTATTGACCTTTGCTGAAGCAATGTCGCCTTCAATACCAAAATATCGACAAAAGAGGCGCTTCACATTGCCATCAACTATCGCAGCCGGTTTGTTAAACGCAAACGACGAAATTGCGCCTGCGGTGTAAGGACCAACACCGGGAACGTCTCTAAGTTCTTCTGCATTTTCGGGAAGCTGGCCATTTAGTTCTTGTACAACAAATTTTGCCGCTTTGTGTAAATTTCGGGCTCGCGAGTAGTAGCCAAGTCCTTGCCATAAGGCCATCACTTCATCTTCGGAAGCGTCAGCCAATGCCTTTACTGTCGGAAAGTGTTGCAGCCAACGTTTAAAGTAAGGAATGACAGTAGTTACCTGAGTTTGCTGTAACATGAGCTCGCTCACTAACACACGATAGGGGGTAACATCCTGTTGCCAAGGTAAGTCATTCCGACCATATGTTTTTTGCCATGAAGTCAAGGTTTCACTGAACTCTAATGGCGCAAGCGGCGTACTAGTGGCGCTAGAAATCTTATCAATCATGAAGTTTTTGTAAGTTATTGGTTAAAAAAGTCGCAAAAAATCCGTAAAGCCGCGTTGAATCAGGCTTTTTTCTCGTTTTTGTACTATACTTGCACATAAGTTATTAAATCGGCCTATGAGAAAACAAAAGGAGCATCTCATGAAACGGTTATCAATGGTATCAGCAGCTGTCATTTCTTCATTAATGGCGGCACCAGTTTTTGCATTCCAAGGCGATGAGCCGGGTAGCATTTATGTTGGGCCACGTATTGGCGTGTTTGGCACAGATTCTGATCGTCGTGTTATTGAAAATAATCAACTGCAATCGTTTGGTGGCGGTTTTGATTCGCTGATGGGCGGTTTAGAACTCGGTTATCAATTTACTCCTGAGTGGGGATATCGAGTTTATTATGATTACTTGCGTGGTGATCTAGAAACGTCGAGTGATGACTCTACTGGCAGTGCATATGGTGTCGATTTAATTTATAACTTCACGTCGAACTTCTATGGTGCTGTCGGTATTAACTCAACTGAGTTTAGCGACATTAACAACCGCTTCTTGCGTGTTGGTGCAGGTTATAAAGAGTTCTTAAATGACAATTGGGCGATTTCCTTCGAAGGAGCTGTACAGCAAAGTGATGGCGACCTCACCGAGTTTATGTTGATGACCGGTCTTCGTTATTACTTTGGCGGAACATCTGAGTCTACTTACACGAAACCAGAGCCGGCTCCAGCACCAGCACCGGCACCGGTAGCACCTGTTGTCGCTGATTCAGACGGTGATGGCGTAAACGACGATATCGACAAGTGTCCAAACACCCAGGCTGGCTTCAAAGTCGATGCTGACGGTTGTGTTATGTACGCCAATGAAACGGTAACTCGTGAATTGGTTGTAACATTTGCGCTGAATTCAGACGAAATTCCTGATTCGCAAAAATCAGATATCCGTGAAACAGCTGATTTCCTGAAAGAGTATCCACAGCTAGACGTAGTCATCGAAGGTCACACTGATGATACTGGTGCTGCAACATACAACCAGCAGTTATCTGAGCGTCGTGCGAAGGCTGTTGGTGATAGCTTAGTGAATGATTTTGGTATTGCGGCTTCTCGTGTAACAACAGAAGGTTACGGTGAAAGCCGTCCGAAGTATCCAAACAATTCAGCAGATAATCGCGCGAAGAATCGTCGCATTGAAGCTGTGATGTCTGTGACTAAGCAGGTTCCAATTAAAGAATAATCTAACCATTATTCAGAAGTTAAAGGCACGCCAAACTTGCGTTTGGCGTGCCTTTTTGCATAATGAGCGCCGCAAATTTAAACTTATTCAATTCAATCATTCGCGCACAAGCACATAGAGGCATCATGAGTTCAGAAAATTTAGAGAAAGCCCAAGCTGAGGGGAAGTACATTCGTAAAGTCCGCAGCTTTGTAAAGCGCGAAGGTCGATTGACGAAAGGTCAGGCTGCTGCCCTTGAACGAAGCTGGCCTACCATGGGCTTAACTCACGAGCAAGGCTTACTTGACCTTGAGCAAGTATTTGGGCGTACAGCACCAACCGTGCTAGAAATTGGATTTGGCATGGGTAAATCATTAGTTGCGATGGCCCAAGCTGCGCCAGAAAAAAACTTCATTGGCATTGAAGTACACCGCCCAGGTGTCGGTGCGTGCTTAATGGAGGCAGAAGACGCTGGCTTAACAAACTTGCGTGTGTTCGAACACGATGCTGTTGAAGTATTAGAGGATAGTATCGCGGACGGTAGCTTAGCGACGGTTCAGGTCTTTTTTCCAGATCCTTGGCACAAAAAACGCCATCATAAACGCCGGTTGATTCAGCCTGAATTTGTTGAGTTATTGCGTCGGAAGTTAGCTATCGGCGGTGTTTTACACTTGGCGACCGACTGGGAAAATTACGCTGAACACATGTTAGAAGTTATGAGTTCTGCTCAACAATGGCGTAATTTGTCGGATGATAATACTTATATACCAAGACCTGACGAACGTCCGCTGACGAAATTTGAGCAGCGCGGTGAGCGTCTTGGGCATGGTGTTTGGGATTTGAAATTTGAGCGAGTTGAATAACTCGCTCAAGCTCATACCAATAGATCTAAAACGCTATTAAGATAGCGTCTGCCAAGCAACGTTGTTTCCCAGTTATCACCGCAATCGACAACGAGATTCTTCTGTAATGCCTCTTGCAGGAGCTTGTCAGCAACTGAGGCTGACAAGCCAGTGAAATCTTCAAACGCTGCTTTTGGTACCGGTTCTAGTAACCGGAAATAATTCATAAAGAATTCAAAAGGGCGCTCATCAACTTCAACTAACCATTGGCGATAACGCAATGGACGCGTTAAATCGAGGTATCCCTGCGGGTGCTTTATTTTTTCGCTTCGAATGATTTCACCAGTTGCTGGCATGGTTATTTTACTGTGTGCGCCACAGCCAATTCCTAGATAGTCACCGAACATCCAATAGTTACGATTATGCTTACTTTGGTGTCCTGCTTTAGCGTAAGCACTCACTTCATACTGTTGGTAGCCGGCAGCAACTAATTTTTCATGGCCTTGCTCTTGAATTGCCCATAATTCATCATCTTCTGGTAACTGCGGAGGTCGACTTGCGAATGCTGTGTTTGGTTCAATGGTTAGTTGGTACCAAGAAATATGCGGCGGATTAAGCTCGATAATACCGTCTAAATCAGCCATCGCGTCGTCAAGCGTTTGACCGGGTAACCCATGCATCAAATCGAGGTTAAAGCTTGTCAGCGGCAATGAGGCCGCATGAGTTGCGGCCGTTATTGCTTGTTGAGGATCATGAATTCTGCCCAGTGCCTTTAGTTGTTCGTGTTGAAGGCTCTGTACACCAATAGAAAGCCGCGTTACACCGGCATCGACAAATCCTGAGAAACGTTCCGTCTCAAACGTTCCTGGGTTCGCTTCTAAGGTAATTTCGCAGTTTGCTTGCAATGGTATCAATGTGGCGATACCCTCAAGCAGCTGTTTAATGCTCTTTGCAGTGAACAAGCTTGGTGTGCCACCACCAATGAAGATACTTGTGAGTTCACGCCCCTGAACCCAAGCTAAGTCCGCGCGCAAGTCGTCAAGTAGTCGGGCGACATAGATGGCTTCAGGAATATCATGTTTCAAGGCATGTGAATTAAAGTCGCAATAAGGGCACTTTTGTACGCACCATGGAATATGAACGTATAGCGACAGTGGAGGCAGTTTTAGCTGACTCATAGCGATGCCTGAAGCTGTGCGACCAACTGGCGCAAAGCTTTTCCGCGGTGGCTTAACTGTTGTTTCTGAGCGGTGCTCAGTTGAGCAGCTGTGCAATTCAGTTCAGGTAACCAAAATACAGGATCATAGCCAAATCCTTGCTGACCGTGTTGCGCAGTCGCAATCATACCATCCCAACGGGCGTGACAGACAATTGGCGTTGGATCATTGGCATGGGATAGGTAGACGAGTACGCAATGAAAGCTTGCTTGGCGCTCAGCTTCTGGTGTGTTTTGCAGCGCCGCAAGTAACTTATTGATGTTGTCTTGATCAGTGCAGCCTGGCCCGGCGTATCGAGCAGAATAGATTCCTGGAGCTCCTAGCAGGGCGGTCACAGCCAGACCTGAGTCATCGGCTAAAGCGGGTAAACCGGTTTGCTGGGCGGCATGCCTTGCTTTCAGAATGGCATTCTCGACAAAAGTTAGTCCGGTCTCTTCAACCTCATCGAAGTTCCATTGTGACTGCGGTTTGACTTGCCAACCCAAAGGCTGCAGAAGTCCCTCCAATTCGGATACTTTGCCTTTATTTCCCGTCGCTAAGACTAATTCTTGCATGAATTTTTCACCCGTACTTTGTATTTGGCTGTTATTATACGGGTCTAGGGCATCGTGACCAAGGAGATAAAATTTGGCCAGCATTACTGGAATCATGCTGTTGATGGGTTCGCTGCTGCTAATCAGTATTTTAGCAGCTGTTGTCTCTAATCGACTCGGCGCACCGCTGCTTCTAACATTCCTCGTGGTCGGCATGTTGGCGGGCGAAGAGGGCGTGCTCGGTATTGAATTTAGTAATCCTGAAGTAGCCTTTTTTATTGGTTCGCTAGCGCTAGTGATCATCCTTTTTGATGGTGGTATGCGAACTCACAAAGAACGTTTTCGAGTTGCTTTGTGGCCTGCAATCAGTTTAGCAACCGTCGGTGTTGCATTAACATGTGCCATAACTGCCGCAGGCGTGGTCTGGTTGTTTGATTTACCATGGCCAACAGCACTTCTTATTGGTGCAATTCTTAGCTCAACTGATGCCGCTGCCGTATTTAGTATCTTCCAATCTCAGAATTTGCGCATCAAGCAACGGGTTGCCTCAACGCTTGAAATTGAATCGGGTACTAACGACCCGATGGCAATTATTCTCACCATGACCCTAACTTCAATCATCGCATCAGCTGAGACCTTCTCATTGGGTTGGATAAGTGTTGACGTTGTTCAACAGGTTGTTATTGGCTATTTGGCAGGCTGGATAGGTGGTCGAGCTTTCGTTTGGATGGCACAAAAAATTTCCGTACAGTTTTCCTTTTTCCCATTGTTAGCCGCTGCCTCAGCGGTCGTTATTTTCGCAATAACGTCGGGAATCGGTGGCAGTGGTTATTTGGCAGTGTACTTAATGGGATACAAGATTGGTAACTCCCGTTTACCGCAATTGCCACACATTTTGCAGGTGCAGGATGGTTTGGCTTGGTTAAGTCAAATTATGATGTTTTTAATATTAGGGTTATTGGTAACCCCGTCGCACTTGATGGAACATTGGAGCTTGTCACTCAGCGTCGCTGTATTGATGATTTTTGTTGCTCGTCCATTGGCAGTTTTGGTTAGCCTCATTCCGTTTGTGTTTCCTTGGCGGGAGCAGGTATTTATAAGTTGGGTAGGCTTGCGCGGCGCAGTGCCGATCATCCTTGCGCTATATCCTTGGTTAACAGGGGTGCCAAACCAAGAGCTCTATTTCGACATTGCCTTTATGGTGGTTATGGTGTCACTTATTGTTCAAGGCTGGTCGTTGGCGCCAATGGCGCGCTGGCTGGGGCTTGAAGTACCTGCGCCAGCAGAGCCAGACCAAAGGATGCCGTTAGATCGACTTGGCAGCAAAGATCCAATGGAAGTGTGGGCTTATCAAATAAGTGAGCGTTCACCGGCCTGTGATCATCGCTGGGATGAGTTGCGTTGGGATGTCGATGTCGAGTTTGTCGGTATCATTCGTGAAGGTGAGTGGCTGTTACCCAAACGTCAGCCTGTTTTACAAGAAGCCGATACCGTGATTGTTGTCGCAAAACTTGAGCATGTAGGAGCAATTAGCCGAGTACTTGCCGCAGGCGGCAAAACAACAGAACTGCAAAGCAGCGAGTTCTTCGGTGACTTTACCTTGCGCGGTGATTTATTGTTGAAAGATGTTGCAGGTTTCTACCCCGTAGGCAGCCTAGACAGTAAATTGCTTGCCATGTCATTACATGACTACTTTACGCAGAAATTCCATCGCCGAGTGGTGGTTGGTGACCAATTGCAACTAGGGTTAGTTTTGCTGACCGTGCGTGACGTTAATGACGATGGGTTTATTCGACAAGTTGGTGTGAAACTACTTGAAGAGAAGGCCAACTATTAGTTGGCCCAAAACTCTTTGTGAAATCGCAGTTCTTGCGTTTGATTACCTTGTTTAATCGTTATGAAAAAGCGCAACGTTTCAAGATTAGAGAAACGCGTTTGAGCAAGATAATAAACCGCATCACCCTCAATCACTTCGTTGAATTCTAAGGTTTGCTGCTGACTCAGTGGGTTCATGACATAACCGGAAATTTCAACTTGCTGCGCTGGTTTGCCGGCCGCTTTCGCATCTAATACTGAAATATTCAACGTGGCTAGCGTTTCACTGCGCGACAACTGGTATTGCTTCGCCATTTCAGGGCGCAACAAGGTTGAATTAAAGGCATTGTAATGCACTTCCCAAGGCCCTAATCGCTTACTTTGTTCGGCCTTCACATCACTGACACCGCCCACCACAAGCAAGGTCGCTAAAAAGCTCATAAGAAGATGTTTCATAACCCCATTCCTATGCCAAAGAGGTTGCTTAGCAAGATACGTACAAATTGAATGGCAACAATCAATACCAATACGGATAAGTCGAGACCACCAATCGGGGGAATGATGCGACGAATTGGCGCTAAGAACGGTTGCGTAAGTTGCTCTATCATCGCCATCATCGGGTTATATCCGCGATTAAACCAGCTCATAATTGCCATGATGATCACCAACCAAAATAGCAAAGAGAGGAATTGGAATACCACAACAGCTAAGCCCATGAGCAACAGATCGCTGAACATCGGTGTCATACCCGCCGCAATATTGGAGAGCACAAGAATTTTACCAATGCCGACCAAGTAGGCGAGAACAAGGCTCGCAAGATCCCATTGGCCAACCATAGGTAGAAAACTGCGCAGCGGCTTGACGATTGGATTCGTGACTTTTACCACAAACTGACTCATTGGATTAAAGTAATCAGCTCGCGCAGCCTGCATCCATATGCGCAGCAACACAACAATCAGGAACAAATCAAAGACAATCTCGACCAAAAAACGTAACGCGTTCATATAGGTTCTCTAAATAATTTATTTAAAACAGTTTAGCCATTTCTTGGTTGCGCTGCACAGCTGCTTTAACTGCTTGGCCTGAAATGTCATCAATATCTGCGGCTTGATAAACCTCGATGCCTTTAGCTGTCGAACCGCCTTTGCTGGTTACTTGCTTGCGTAAATCTTCAAGTTCAAGCTCACTAGCGATAGCCATTTCAGCCGCTCCCAATGCGGTTTGTTGTACCATTTGACGCGCTTTGTCACGATCAAATCCGAGGGCAGTTGCCGCTTTTTGTAAGCTTGCCATAAATTCAAAGAAGTAGGCGGGTCCGCTACCCGCAACCGCGCCAAGAATATCTAACTCATCTTCGTTAGCTACCCACAATGTTGCACCAACACCATCAAATGCTTCGGTAATAAATGCTTTATCGGCCTCAGAAACGCGATCATCAGCAACTAAACCAGACATGCCTTTACCAACCAACGACGGGGTATTTGGCATCACGCGAATCATACGAATGTCATCACCTAAGTATTGGCGATACTTTTCAATACGAATACCAGCAGCAATGGTTACAATTAACTTGTCGGAAAGATTAGAAACTTGCTGTTTTAATGCGGCACAAACTTCAGCCATAAGCTGTGGCTTCACTGATAACACAATTACGTCCGCTGCATCAGCAACCACTTGGTTATCTTGACTCGTGTGCACGTTTAGGTTGCTTTTTAATTTTTCGATTTTTTCTGGGCTCGGGTTACTGACATAAATGCTATCGCTGGGATAACCGCTTTTGACCATGCCTCCAACAATGCTTTGAGTCATATTTCCGGCGCCAATAAAGGCGATTTTGCGAGGCGAAGTTGTCATGCAGGGTCTCCTGTATTTTTTGGTGTATTTGCTCGAGCGCCAAACACTGCGGTACCAATTCGTATCATGGTTGCTCCCGCAGCAACCGCATATGGCCAATCAGCGCTCATACCCATCGATAAGGTATCTACTTGTTTATATTGGGACTGTAACTCTAAAAACAACCGTTGCATGGCGACGAAGCTTGATGCTGACTCGCTGGGCTCTGGTTGCACCGCCGGTATTGTCATTAAACCGCGCAGTTGTAACTGTGGAAAGTCATGAATAACGGCAGCAAGCTCGGCAATATCTTCTGGTGCGACACCCGCCTTCGCTTGGTCGTCATCAATATTGACCTGAATGAGAACGTTTAAGGGCGGCATATTAGTTGGGCGTTGCTCCGCTAATCGACGTGCGATTTTTACGCGATCAACACTATGAACCCACGCAAAATTTTCGGCGATATCACGCGTTTTATTTGATTGAATTGGCCCAATAAAATGCCATGTGATGTCGTACTCTGACAATTGCATAATCTTTGCAATTGCTTCTTGAACGTAGTTTTCACCGAAATCGCGTTGCCCAGCATGATACGCAGAGGCAATATCTGCCGCGGGTTTCGTTTTACTTACCGCAATTAATTTCATGCTATTTTGCTCGCGTTGGTGTTGATCACAGATGCGAGCAATTTCATTACGGACTTCTTTTATGCGTTCAGCTATGCTATTCATCAATTGCTAAAACTCACTTACAAGAGGCTGTTATATGGATATCACTGAGTTACTCAGTTTCGCTGTTAAACATAAATCGTCAGACTTACATTTATCAGCTGATTCGCCTCCTATGATACGGGTAGACGGTGACGTTCGTAAAATAAATATCCCTGCGCTAAGTCACAAACAGGTACAAGAGCTGGTGTACGACATCATGAACGACCGCCAGCGTAAAGAATACGAACAAAACTTAGAATGCGATTTCTCATTTGAAGTTCCAGATTTAGCTCGTTTTCGTGTTAACGCATTCGTCCAGAACCGTGGTGCTGGCGCGGTGTTTCGTACCATTCCAAGTGAAGTGCTTACTTTGGAACAGCTGGGTGCACCAGAGATATTCAAGACCATTTCAGATAATCCACGTGGTTTAGTATTGGTTACTGGGCCAACTGGCTCAGGTAAATCAACAACGTTAGCTGCCATGATCGATTACGTTAATGAAAACAAATATCATCATATTTTGACCATCGAAGACCCGATTGAATTTGTGCATAAAAATAAACGCAGCCTGATCAACCAACGGGAAGTGCATCGTGATACACATAGTTTTAATAACGCACTGCGTTCCGCATTGCGTGAAGACCCTGATGTTATCCTGGTAGGTGAGATGCGTGACCTTGAGACCATTCGTCTTGCCATGACTGCAGCGGAAACAGGTCACTTGGTGTTTGGTACTCTACACACCACGTCGGCGCCAAAAACCATTGACCGTATTGTTGACGTGTTTCCAGGCGATGAAAAACCGATGATTCGCTCGATGCTTTCAGAATCATTGCGTGCGGTAATTTCGCAGACACTTTTGAAAAAAGTGGGTGGTGGTCGCGTCGCTGCGCATGAAATTATGATTGCGACTTCGGCTATTAAAAACTTGATTCGTGAAGATAAAATTGCACAAATGTATTCTTCTATTCAAACGGGTGCGGCGCACGGTATGCAAACGTTAGATCAATGCTTACAGAACCTATTAAACCAAGGCTTGGTTTCCCGCGCCGATGCTAAAGCGAAAGCTGCGAACAAGGACTCTTTCTAACCATGGTTTTAGATAAACTGTTAAAAATAATGGTGGAACGAAATAGCTCGGATTTGTTTATCTCGGCGGGCTTACCACCAAGTGCAAAAATCAATGGCGAATTGACGCCGTTAACCGAGCAGCGTTTGAGCGACAACGCGGCGCTAGCGATAGTCAAAGAAGCGTTGGGAGATAAACATCTCAAAGAATTCATGGATGAAAAAGAAGCCAACTTTGCCATATTTCGTGAGGGGATCGGCCGTTTTCGGGTCAGTGCGTTTTGGCAACGCCAACGTGCCGGAATGGTTGTTCGTCGAATTGTTACCGAAATACCAACGGTGGAAGAACTTAAGTTACCGGAAATTCTTACCAAGTTGATCATGAATAAACGGGGATTAATGTTGGTTGTTGGTGGAACCGGTACCGGTAAATCAACCACGTTAGCGGCGTTAATCGGTTATCGTAATCAAAACTCGAAAGGGCACATTCTAACAATTGAAGATCCAGTCGAATTCGTTCATGAACATGCAAAATCGATGGTTACGCAGCGAGAAGTTGGTAGCGATACGGAATCGTTTGAAGCTGCTTTGAAGAGTTCATTGCGTCAGGCGCCGGATGTTATTCTGGTGGGGGAGATTCGTTCTCAAGAAACCATGGAGTACGCACTCACTTTCGCGGAAACGGGGCACTTGTGTGTCGCGACACTACACGCGAACAACGCAAACCAAGCGATTGAACGGATCATGCACATGGTACCAAAGGAAAAGATCGGCAAATTGATGTTTGATTTGTCATTGAACCTACGCGGCATCGTTGCTCAACAACTCATTCCGACCATTGACGGCGGGCGTGTCGCCGCGATCGAAATTTTACTAAATAGCCCAATTGTTGCAGAGAAAATCGCAACCAATGATATGGGTGAAATTAAAGAGATTATGGCGAAATCGCGTGAGCTTGGCATGCAAACCTTTGACCAAGCACTTTTCGACCTCTACAAAGCAGGTCGTATTAGTTACGACGAAGCGTTGCGTCATGCTGATGCACCAAACGATTTACGCTTGCGTATAAAACTTAGCGGCGATAGCAATGCGAGCGATGATGACAGTGCTTTACAAGGAGCAACGGTCGATCTCGACTGACTTTGACGAAAATCTGGGGTAAACTGTGCGCCGTTTTTTACACCAGATTTTTGAGGCCTGTCATGCGTGTGCTTGGAATAGAAACATCCTGTGATGAAACCGGTATTGCGATTTATGATACCGAGCATGGCTTGTTAGCGCATCAATTGTACTCACAGGTAAAGTTGCACGCTGATTATGGTGGTGTGGTGCCAGAGCTGGCGTCACGCGACCATGTTCGTAAAACTCTCCCGCTTATTCAAGCAGCTTTAACCCAAGCTAATTTAGAAGCTCAAGACATTGATGGTGTTGCCTACACCGCCGGACCAGGACTGGTTGGGGCTTTGTTAGTCGGATCTTGCATTGGGCGCAGCTTAGCCTTTGGTTGGAATGTGCCAGCAATTGCGGTGCATCATATGGAAGGGCATTTGTTAGCCCCGATGTTAGAAGAGAATCCACCAGAGTTTCCCTTCGTTGCGTTGTTAGTCTCCGGCGGACACACCCAGTTAGTTCAAGTAGACGGTATCGGCAAGTACACCTTGTTGGGCGAGTCAGTTGATGATGCCGCTGGCGAGGCTTTCGATAAGACGGCGAAGTTAATGGGGCTTGATTACCCTGGTGGACCGCGGTTAGCAAAAATGGCCGAGCAAGGGTTGCCTAATAAATACAAATTTCCACGTCCAATGACCGATCGTCCGGGTCTCGACTTCTCTTTCAGTGGTTTAAAAACATTTGCTGCGAATACGATCGCGAGTACGGATGGTTCGCAGCAACAACTCGCAGACGTTGCCCGAGCATTTCAGGATGCAGTCGTTGATACGTTAGTGATTAAATGTCGTCGTGCACTCGAGCAGACTGGCTTGAAACGATTGGTTATTGCCGGGGGGGTCAGTGCCAATAAGCATTTGCGTGAACAATTGGCTGAGTTTGCGGAACGTATTGGTGGTGAAGTATTTTTCCCGCGCCCTGAGTTTTGTACGGATAACGGTGCGATGATCGCTTTTGCGGGGGCTCAACGACTCATTGCGGGCGAGCGCACGGATATTAAAGTGAAGACGTATCCACGTTGGCCGCTAGCGGAGTTATCAGAGCCAAGCGGCGCATAATCAAGGTTTATTAATCGTTGCGACGGGTTCGCTGTTCTTGCCCGCTGCGTAGACGAACAATATTCGACTGGTGACGCCACATAATCAGCACCGAAATCATGATGACTGGAACGGTGTACTGCGGCTTGATCCAAAACGCATAAAAAGGCGCTAGGCTCACAGTAACTAATGCAGCCATTGACGATACACGGCTGACACGAAACACCACTAACCACGTAGCAATGAGAAGCAAGGCCATTTCCCAGGCTACGGGGAACATGGCCCCCAGTGCTGTGGCTACAGCTTTGCCACCACGAAAATGGAAGTAGAGTGGGAAAATATGTCCAAGACAGGCCGCGACCGCGATGATGCCAAGGTAAAACGGCTCTATTCCCAGAAAATAAGAGCCCCACACCGGAATCATTCCTTTAAGCACGTCAAACCATAACGTTAAAGCGGCAGGAAGCTTTCCGCCTAGGCGATACACATTGGTTGCGCCTGGATTATTGGAACCAGAAGTGCGTGGGTCGGGCAAGCCAAACAGGCGACAAATAAGCACCGCACTGCTAATCGAGCCAAACAAATAGGCTGAGATGATCGCTAATATTATTAAGGCACCCATAGCTGGCTCACTTAAGTTGCGTCAGTTGCTGTTTGCTTCTGATTCGCTTTCCGTTACTATGCAAACCCATAGCATAAGTGCTTTAGCGTTGAATTTCTATTGATACGGACTCTTGCATGGATAAAGTTTTCATTGAAGGCTTAGTGGTAGATGCATTTATTGGCGTTTACGACTGGGAACATAAGCAGACACAGCCCCTCATCTTAGACTTAGAAATGG
>NCJS01000045.1 GCA_002279005.1 Idiomarina sp. 34-48-12
AAGTCGGCCAGGTCGAACAAGGTATTAAAATGACAACAAGACCAGCGATTAAAAGCGAGCAGGAATATCAAGCTGCTTTAGAGGTGATTGAGCAACTTCTTGAAGCTGAGCCTGGTACGCCCGAAGGAGAGGAGTTTGCGGCTTTGGCAAAGTTGATCGAAGAGTATGATGATATTCATCATCAGCTCAGCGAGTCAATGCCAGGTTGTTATTCAAATCGTCACTAAGCGCCAAAAGCAAAGTTTGTTGCAATATGTCCGTACGGCAATCCTAGATTGAAGTGGTTGTATGTAATTGATTTATGGCGTGTCTAAACCTCAAGAAAGTAAGACTTATTTGCTTTGCTGATTGCATATTTGGATTTGTTTTTAAACCGGTAATGAGCATCCGCCAGGTGAAAATAATTGTGGCCAGAGCCGAGCCGCCGGTATTCCGAGATATTGATAATCCTTGATCATCTGCTGAGCAGATTGAGCCCTCTTTTCCTGGTTGTGGGCACCTTGCTAAAACGTGTTGTTCCGCGCGCATTGTGATCGATATGAGGTTCTGACATTAGTAGTTTCAACTTTCTGTCATCATTTCCCCATAAATCTGTCATCACCCTCGTCTATAAAATCCTGCGAACAAACTCAACCGTAGGATAAAAAATGCGTGCCCCGTCAAAAAAATTTGTGTTGTCTGTCTTTACGTTACTGATTTCCCAAGCGGCATTCTCTGAGGAAATTGAAAATAAAGAAAGCGAAGTTGAAGAAATTGTAATTCTGGGTAAAAAACAGACTTATGCAACTTCTCATGTTTCACAGAGCATGATTCAACGCCAATCAGCAGTTGCATCTGTCAATGACGTACTTAACGAGTTACCAGGTGTTTTGGTAACGCAGGGCGATTATTTTGGTTCGTCGGACTGGCTAACAGCGATTTTTATGCGTGGTTTTAACACTGGTGGCGGAGCAAACCAGATTGGAACGACAATCGATGGCCTACCGAACGGGGGCTCAAGTTATGGTGGAGGTAGTAAAGCTAACCGCTATTTCGACGTATTGAATCTGGATACTGTTGAGGTAGGACAAGGCACGGCAGATATCAGTTCTCGTTCAAATGAGGCCTTAGGCGGTACTTTAAATTTCATTTCTAGTACACCGAAAGAGGAGCAAGCACTCAGGTTAGTCACGGCCGTTGGTGACCAGGATGCGCGTAAATATTATGTGCGTTACGACACCGGTGCCTTAGCTAAAGACACATACGCTGTTGTTAGTGTATCGT
Organism: Idiomarina sp. 34-48-12; assembly: GCA_002279005.1. GTDB lineage: Bacteria > Pseudomonadota > Gammaproteobacteria > Enterobacterales > Alteromonadaceae > Pseudidiomarina. The sequence continues at coordinate 1,264 of NCJS01000045.1, forward strand.
CCTCGACGGTAAAGGATTGGATCAATAACGCAGCTACAGTGACTAATGATTATGCCCTTGCCAAAATTACCTCCGAGATTTCCGGTTATAAGCTCACTGGGTTCATTTCATACAACGATGCTAACGAGCATGAATTTGAAACGATTTCTTTAACTGATTTCCAGAGCAACCCTAGAAACGATGCATTGCACATGACATGGACTGATAATCCGGCAATCAATGAGTATTATCGCGATGCCTGGCGTGCGCTGAGAGAAAATACGTTTAGTTATGTCAAAGTTGAGAGGGACTTTGGGCAGTTTGATTTTCAAACCTCGCTTTATAAACATCGCATGACCGGTCGGGGTGATTGGGTTCCGCCTTATCTGGTTGACGTAACGAATGATGGCTTCGGTGCTCCGCAATCTGAATTTATTGGCGGCAGCACTCAGTTTGGCGGTAGCCAAATTGGCAGGTTCTATTTCGTAAATCCGGATGGTAGTGCTGCAAGCCCTGATCCTGACTGTACTCCGAAATTTGGTATGAATCTGAATAATGACGCGGCTTGTTACGCACGAAACGTTCTTCCCGTTATGTCGTATCGACACACACATTACACAAATGATCGCCAGGGTTTAACAGCAGACTTAGCCTATAAGTTTGAAACAGGTGATATTCAACACACATTACGTGGTGGTATTTGGTTCGAGGATGGTGATTCCACCAGCACCAGAGATTGGCATAAATTGAGCGACGCGTTAGTAGGGCCTGCTTTTGAAGGTCAGCCATACTGGGTTCAATATGTTAATGAATATCAGATTGATGAGTTTATGTATTATTTGGAAGAAGTGGCCGAGCTGGGTAATTTGACAGCACGTTTGGGGGTGAAAAAGTTTAAAGTCGATACCGATTATCAACAACCTATCGGTTCAGCGCCCTCTGTTTCCCATACATCAAGCTCAGATCCTTTAATATCGTTTGGATTGAACTATGCCACACCGATCGCAGGATTAGAGGTTTTTGCCGGATTCTCCGAAAACTTCTCTGCCATAAGTAAAGATCGCATCGGCGGCTCCACTAACGAAGAGCTTTCCAGAATAGAACCTGAAACAGCTGAAAATATTGAAGTGGGATTCAGGTACGAAGCTCAGGGGTTGCGCATGGCGGTAACCTACTATGATATTTCTTTCGAAAATCGAATTGTTTTTGTTGAGGATGGCGCGGTAACCGGTATTGACTATCTAAGTCAGGTTGACGGGGTTTACTACAACTTGGGTGGTATTGAAAGTAATGGTTTAGAGCTCTTGACGTCATATCATTTGGGTAATGGCTTCCGACTTTCCGGCTCTTATACCTACAACAAAGCAACTTTCGTTGGTACTGGCTCAGGCGCTTTAGATGAGCAAGCTAACGTCGTCCCTGGTAATCGCGTTCAGGGTGCTCCCAAAACACAAGCGGTTATCGCGGCTGATTATATGGGGGATGTTATCAACGCGGGTATGTCGTTACGTTACGTAGGTGAGCGTTTTATTAACTACGACAATCTCGAGGTTGCGCCTTCGTATACGGTGTCAGATCTTTATGTTGGTGTCGATTTAGCCGATTTGTCGAGAAGCCTGAAAGGTTTTTCAGCACGACTGAATATCAACAATTTATTTGATCGTGAGTTTATCAGTGGTGTTTACAGTGGTGCTGTTTTCCCGGCCGCACCACGTACCGTTACACTGTCACTAACCGCTGATTTCTAAGATTCAACTCAATATCTTCTGAATGTGGAATGACAGATGGGAGAGGGGGGAGACTCCTCTCTCCTATGCAATCTAACCAAAGTGCAGTTTACGGATGCGAAATAGCGTGATGAAAAATTTAACTAGAAGACAGTTTCTCGTTGGTAGTACTCTTTCTGGACTGGCCCTATCCTACCCTCAGATCGTCAAAGCATTGAGTATTCCTGCAGCAGTCAAAGCTGGCAGTATTCAAGATGTAGAGCATGTCGTCATTTTTATGCAGGAAAATCGCTCATTTGATCATTATTTTGGCACTATGCCCGGCGTAAGAGGGTTTTCTGATCCCTATCCGGTACCTTTACAGCCCATTGCTGGTTTAACAGAACGAGACGTCTTTACTCAGCTAAATACCACGCAAGAAGGGCCTGAGCTGGTATCTCCGTTTCCTCTGAATACCCGAAAAGACTTTGCCAGTATGCGGATAGAGGGGACACCTCATTCCTGGCCCGATGCTCAGTATGCCTGGGATAACGGTAAAATGGATCGCTGGCCAGATGCAAAACAATTACATTCGATGGGTTTTTATCAGCAAGCCGATATCCCATTTCAATATGCCTTAGCTAATGCCTTTACAATTTGTGATGCTTATCACTGCTCAATGCAAGCCGGAACCAATCCAAACCGATTATTTTTATGGAGTGGCACCAATGATGGTTTAGCGTTAAAAGGTGGGCCAGCCATTGGTAATTCTCACGATAATCTGCCAGAAAATGGTGGTGCGCCAGATGATTATGATTGGTTAACTTATCCAGAGCGGCTGCAAGAAGCAGGTGTTAGCTGGATGATTTATCAGGATATGGCGGATAACTTTACTGACAACCCTTTGGTTGGCTTTAAGGCCTATCGTGAGGCTGCAAGAAGCAACGATGAAACCAACGAGTTAAAGAAACGTGCGCTGACAACCAGAACACTGCAGCAGTTAAAGCAAGATGTTGTGTCAAACAACTTACCTTCTGTCTCATATATTATTGCTACCGCAGCGGGCTCTGAGCATCCGGGGCCATCAAGTCCGGCCCAGGGCGCAGCCTATACCGCCGATGTTCTTGATGCGTTGACGGCAAATCCAGAGGTGTGGTCGAAAACTGTACTGTTCATTATGTTTGATGAGAATGATGGTTTTTTTGATCACATGCCGCCGCCGGCGCCGCCCTCTGTTGATCCGAAACAACCGGGGCAATTTCTGGGGCACTCACAAATTCCAACACTAGGCGAATATCATCTTTACCAGTCAGATGCAGATCTGAAGCAAGAACGTGAGGAGTTGGTCGGTCGCCCCTATGGCTTAGGGCCGAGGGTGCCGGCGTACGTGATTTCTCCCTGGAGTCGGGGAGGAAAGGTGTGTTCAGAAGTTCTGGACCATACATCCGTTATTCGTTTTCTAGAGCTAAGATTTGGCGTTGCGGAGCCGAATATCAGTCCATGGCGACGAGCGGTATGTGGCGACTTTATGAGTGCTTTTAATTTCATCGATCCAAATCACTCGGTAATACCTGATTTGCCTATGCCCTATGATGATGCCCAGCGAGCAGCGATTTTACCCGGGCGATCAATACCGCCAATTCCTAGTCAGCCACAGAAGCCTGCGCAGTTTTCAGGGCAAAAAATCAGAACTGCTGCGCTGTATGAAATTGAAGTTGAAGAGGTGGGATTTCACGGTCAGGCCGCTGTGCAATTTGAAATCCGTAACAAGGGTAACCGTGCATTTGTGATTCATGTTTATGACAGGCTTGCGCTTGACTCTCCGCCGAAACGTTTCACGATGGCGGCACATAATCAGCTTTTAGTTGAATGGCCACTCCACGATGCGGGTTTCGACCTGCAGTTGATGGGGCCAGAGGGATTCCATCGGCGTCTTAAAGGCAAGATAGGAAGTATCGCTGCAATAAAGCTAGAATCGCAACGTAATTATTTGTTGCTATCAACTAAAATCAGCGGATTATTTTATCGCTTAGGACAGTCTGAGATGGCGAAATCCCTGCTCCCCGGTGTGATAAAAAAAATTAATGTGGATGAACACGGCGCTTATGATATTACAGTGTTCTCCGGCGATCATAGTATGCTCAGGCAGTATGCGGGGCGCCTTAAGTCATCAGGTTAAGTTTCGCTTTGCCAGCGTTGTGATTAAGTTATGTCACAACGTTTTGGTCATATAATATTTTGACCCACCGGCAAAGGGGTAATCCTGCTGCACCCACTCAATGTGATAACCATGACGCTGATAAAAGGGTTTTGCCTGGAACTCCAGGGTATCCAGCAGCACAAAGCGGCAGCCACGTTGCCTGGCGATCATTTCAGCCTCGGCCAGCATGGCACTGCCCAGCCCCTTGCCGCGTTCGCTATCGGCCAGCCAGAATGATTCCAGGTAAAACCAGTTACCAAAGGTGCGTCCGGCCAGTACCGCAACGACCTCTCCCTCGGTGTTGAGCTTTTTTAATCCCAATCCCTGACGTTGACTGGCATCCCAGTGCAGGGCATTAAATTCGGCAATTTTCTGTTTGGCCAGGTCGGCCAAACTGCTGCTGTTATCAACAATCAAATCCGTCATGTCACACCATTTAATCTAATAAGCTTACGCAGTGTAATCAGCACTAAGCTATTGATACAAGTAAACCGTAACGGCAATGGTTAATCATATAGTCTCGTCACAGCCAGCATGGACGGAAGTTATATTTTGTTGCCTGGCACCCAACCCCAAGTGTGCTTTCGTGCATAGTTTTTTGTTTCAGGTCAAGCCGGATGCCGGCTGATATTTGACAGGGCTGACAGATTATTCCTACACTGGTTTGTACCGAATTTGCTGCAAATGCTTGCTGCTGATTCACCGCAAGCTGTCTGCGGTTGGCTCACCTGCTTACCTTAAGGAAAATAAGGCATGTCCCTCTCCTCCGGATTTCTGAAACAGCTTGCCGTTGCGGGCTGCCTGCTTGTGGTACTGGCGATGTTACTACAAAACTATTGGCCGGCCGACAAGTTACCGCCGGACATCGCCTCAGGGAATGGTCGGGTGGAAGCCACCGAAATTGCGATAGCTGCCAAAAACGCGGGCCGGATCAGAGAGTTGTTGGTCAATGAAGGTGATTACGTCAGCGCTGAACAGGTGTTGGGTTATATCGACTCGGAAGCGCTGAATGCCCAATTACAGCAGGCCGAAGCGCAGCAGCGACAAAGCTTAAATGCAGTCAGTAGCGCTTATAGTCAACTGGCGCAGCGGCAAAGCGAAAAAGCGGCGCTGGTGGCGGTACTGGCGCAGCGCGAAGCCGAGTTAGCGGCGGCGGTCAGCCGATCGCGGCGCACCAGCTCACTGGCACAAACCGGTGCCGCCTCGAAACAAGCGGCAGATGATGACCTGGCGCAGTTAAAGAGTGCTCAGGCGGCAGTAGCCGCCGCTCAGGCACAGATCGATGCCGCCACTGCCGGTATTGCTGCCGCAGAGGCGCAGATCCTGTCGGCACAATCCGCCACCGAAGCGGCAGAAGCGACGGTAAGCCGGGTTAAAGTCGAACTGCAGGATAATATTCTGAAAGCACCGCGGGCCGGTCGTATTCAATATCGGGTGGCTCAGCCGGGTGAAATTGTCGGCAGCGGTAGCCGCATTCTGAATCTGGTCGATCTGACTGATGTCTACATGACGTTTTTTCTGCCTGCCGCACAGGCCGGGCGTATTGCGATTGGCAGCGAGGTTAGAATTGTGCTGGACGCCGCGCCGCATGTCGCCATTCCTGCCTCTATTTCTTATGTTGCTGATGTGGCGCAGTTCACCCCGAAAACAGTGGAAACCGCCAGTGAGCGTGAAAAGCTGATGTTCCGCGTCAAGGCGCAGTTACCACCGGCGTTGTTACAGCAACACCTGGCGCAGGTGAAAACCGGTTTACCCGGCGTGGCCTGGGTTAAACTGAGTGCTGATGCTGCCTGGCCGGCGCAGTTACCGCCTCTTGTTTCTCCATGACAGTCGCCCGCCTGAGTCAGGTTAGCCTGCAATACGGGAAACAGCAGGCTCTCTGTAATATCAGCCTCGAGGTGCCGGCCGCTAAGATGGTAGGGTTGCTTGGCCCGGATGGGGTAGGTAAATCCAGCTTATTGGCGCTGCTGGCCGGTGCCCGCAAAATTCAGCAGGGGCAGGTGACCGTGCTCGATGGTGATATGCGCAGTGCCCGCCACCGCGAGCAAATTTGCCCACATATTGCCTATATGCCGCAAGGATTGGGTAAAAACCTGTATCCCACCTTATCAGTAGAAGAAAATCTGCAATTTTTCGCCCGCCTGTTCGGGCATGATGCCAATGAGCGCCGCCGTCGGATTGATGACTTAACCCGTGCCACCGGGCTTTATCCGTTTTTGCAGCGCCCGGCTGGCAAGCTGTCGGGAGGTATGAAACAAAAGCTGGGGTTATGCTGCGCGCTAATCCACGATCCGCAGTTGCTGATTCTGGATGAGCCGACCACCGGAGTTGATCCGTTAGCCCGCAGCCAGTTCTGGCAACTGATCCAGACCATCCGGCAGCATAATCCACAGATGAGTGTCATAGTGGCAACTGCCTATATGGATGAAGCGGCCAGTTTTGACTGGTTAGTCGCGATGGACGATGGCCAGATCCTGGCGACCGGCACACCGGCTGAGATGTTGCAGCGCACCGCAGCCGCCTCGCTGGAACAAGCCTTTATCAGGCTGTTACCTGAACATAAAAAACGCGATCATCAGCCGGTAGTTATTAAAGCACTGGCCACAGATAACGGCGATATTGCGATTGCAGCCGACAAGCTGACCATGCGTTTTGGGGATTTTACGGCGGTGGATCAGGTGAGCTTTCAGATCCGCCGCGGTGAAATTTTCGGCTTTCTCGGTTCCAATGGCTGCGGTAAGTCCACCACCATGAAAATGCTGACCGGGCTGATTCCGGCAACCGAGGGTACGGCCTGGCTGTTTGGCCATGCGGTTGACCCGAATGATCTGAATACCCGCAAGCGGGTAGGGTATATGTCGCAGGCATTTTCGCTGTATGGCGAGCTAACGGTGCGGCAGAATCTGGTGCTGCATGCCCGTTTGTTTCATGTGGCCGAAGCCGCAATTCCAGCCAGGGTGCAGGAAATGCTGGCGCGTTTCCAGTTGCAGCAGGTAGCGGACGAGCTGCCGGATAATTTACCGCTCGGCATCAGACAACGGCTGTCGCTGGCGGTAGCGATGGTGCATCAACCCGAGTTGCTGATCCTGGATGAGCCGACCTCCGGCGTCGATCCGGTAGCGCGGGATAATTTCTGGCGGCTGTTGATTACCTTATCCAGAGAAGACCAGGTCACCATCTTTATTTCTACCCACTTTATGAACGAAGCCGAGCGTTGCGATCGCATTTCGATGATGCACGCCGGTAAGGTACTGGCCAGTGACACCCCGGCAGCGTTAATCAACCAGCGTGGTGTTCAGACACTGGAGCATGCCTTTATCGGCTATTTGCTTGATGCTGAGACGCAGCAGCCTGCGTCGTCGGCGCCACTTGAGCTCGGAGTGGTGAGCCCAGCACCGGTAGTACCGGTTAATGCCGGCAAAGTGACTTTTAGTTTGCAGCGGATGCTGAGTTATGCCTGGCGCGAAACTCTCGAGTTACGCCGCGATCCGGTACGTTATACGCTCGGCTTATTAGGCTCGCTGATTCTGCTGTTTGTGATGGGCTTTGGTATCAGTATGGATGTTGAGGATCTGCGTTACGCGGTGCTGGACCGGGATCAAACCCTGCTCAGCCAGAATTATGCGCTGAATCTGGCCGGGTCGCGCTATTTTCTCGAAATGCCACCGCTGCAGGACTATGCCGATCTGGATCGGCGGATGCGCAATGGGGAACTGTCGCTGGCGCTCGAAATTCCGGCGGGCTTTGCCAGAAACGTGGAGCGGGGTACACCGACCGCCGTTGGAGCCTGGGTTGATGGTGCTATGCCGCAGCGGGCAGAAACGATTAAAGGCTATGTGCAGGGGCTGCATCAGCACTGGTTGACTGAACAAGCCCGTCTGCGTACCAATCAATCGACGGCCAATAGCGTCAGCGTTGAAACCCGTTTCCGGTATAACCCAGATGTGCGCAGCCTGCCGGCGATGGTGCCGGGCATTATCCCGTTACTGCTACTGATGATGCCGGCGATGCTGACCGCACTGGCCGTGGTCAGAGAAAAAGAACTGGGGTCGATTATCAACCTCTATGTCACGCCGGTAACCCGGCTGGAATTTATGCTCGGTAAGCAACTGCCCTATATTGTGTTGGCGATGCTGAATTTCCTGCTGATGTGTCTGTTATCAGTGACATTGTTTGCGGTGTCGGTGACCGGCAGTTTTATTACCCTGCTGCTGGCGGCCTTTCTGTACTGCATTATTGCTACGGCAATGGGGCTACTGGCCTCAACGGTGACTAAAAGTCAGATTGCGGCGATGTTTTTTGCCATGCTGGCGACGATGATCCCGGCAATTCAGTTTGCCGGTTTATTAGATCCGGTGTCATCGATGGATGGTGCCGGCCGTCTGATTGGCGAAATCTATCCGGCAACCCATATGATTACTATCAGTCGTGGTGTATTTAGCAAAGCGCTGACCTTTGACGATCTGTCAGCTGCCTTTGTGCCGTTACTGTTGGCGATCCCGGTGATTTTGGCTGCCGCCGTCGGCCTGCTGAATAAACAAGAGCGCTGAGATGCAAAGGTTAGCCAATATTTATCGGTTAGGGGTAAAAGAATTATGGAGCTTATGGCGTGACAAGATCATGCTATTCCTGATTATTTATACCTTTAGTGTGGCAATTTATACTGCAGCGACGGCGATGCCGGAAACTCTGCATCACGCCCCCATCGCCATTGTGGATGAAGATGCCTCGCCGTTGTCAGCCCGGATAGTGGCGGCTTTTTATCCGCCGCACTTTATGCCGCCACAACTGATTTCGCTGGCTGAAATGGACCCGGGGATGGACTCGGGCCGTTATACCTTTGTGGTGAATATTCCACCGAATTTTCAACGTGACCTGCTGGCCGCCAATAATACAGCGATCCAGCTGAGTACCGATGCGACCCGGATGAGCCAGGCTTTTAGCGGCAGTGGTTATATTCAGCAGATTATTCTGGGTGAACTGAATGAGTTTGTGCAGCATCACCGGGCGACGCCGTCTACTGCGGTAGAGCTGGCGTTAAGGGTACGCTTTAACCCGGTGTTAGAAGAGGTCTGGTTTGGTGCGGTGATGGAGCTAATCAACAACGTCACCATGTTGTCGATTATTCTGACCGGCGCCGCGCTGATCCGTGAGCGCGAGCATGGTACGCTGGAGCATCTGCTGGTGATGCCAGTGAGTCCAACTGAGATTATGCTGGCCAAAATCTGGTCGATGGGGCTGGTGGTACTGGTTGCGGCTGCGTTATCGCTGATCTTTGTGGTGCAGGGTGCGTTGCAGGTGCCAATCGAAGGCTCCTTGCTGTTATTTTTGCTCGGCACCGCTTTGCATCTGTTTGCCACCACTTCGCTTGGCATCTTTCTGGCCACGCTGGCGCGTAATATGCCGCAGTTCGGTATGCTGATGATCCTGATCTTATTGCCGCTGCAAATGTTATCCGGTGGCAGCACGCCACGGGAAAGTATGCCGGAGCTGGTGCAGCAACTGATGCTACTGGCGCCGACCACACATTTTGTCAGCCAGGCACAGGCTATTTTATACCGTGGCGCGGGTCTTGACGTCGTCTGGCCGCAATTTCTGTGGCTGTTAGTGATAGGCTCCGCGTTATTTGTGTTTTCCTGGTCCCGGTTTCGTAAGACCATTAGCCAAATGACGTAACAACATCAACCAGGTGGTCGTAATCCAGATCGTGATTGATCGAATAACCTGGCTGCGCGTATAACTACGCTGGCGCACAAATGCCCGTTCCTTTTGACTAAAAAGAAGCCATTCTTATGCGATATCTACTTTTTGCCGCCGCCGCAGGCTCTGTTGTCGCAGCTGCCGTTTATGCCGTTAACTTTAGCGGGCGCGAACCGGTCAGCGCTCAGGATTTTGTCAACTTACAGCAGGGTGCGCAAGTGCAGGCCGGTTTTCGGCGCGCTCATGCTAAAGGCTTTTGTATCAGTGGTGAGTTTCAGTCCTCTGGTGCCTTAGCGCAGTATTCCAGTGCTCAGGTGCTGCAAAGTGGCAGTTATCCTTTTGTTGGCCGAATCTCGATTGCTGGTAATAACCCATCTGCCCCCGATCTGAAAGCACCGGTCCGCAGTCTGGCGCTAACTATTTTGCCTGATAGCCCGCAGCAGTGGCGCACGGCAATGAATACGCCGCCGGTATTAGCGGTCGCGACCCCCGAGAAGTTTTATCAGCAGCTGTTAGCCATTCAAAAC
>NCJS01000046.1 GCA_002279005.1 Idiomarina sp. 34-48-12
GCGGATGTGTGCGGCACCAGCTGCCATTGGCGGAATGTCGGTTAAGACGAAACACGCCAAGCTGCGGCAATCATCGACTAACTCACGCTCGCCTTGCACTACGTGGATCATCATGGCGGTTTGGCCATCTTTGAAGGTGGTGAATTCTTGTGCTTTTGCAACCGGTATGGTGGTGTTACGCGATACGACTTTCTCGACCAAACCACCCATGGTTTCAAGACCTAATGACAATGGAATCACATCGAGTAACAACATGTCAGAATCTGGCTTATTGCCGGCTAAGATATCGGCTTGCACGGCGGCGCCAATCGCTACGACTTGATCCGGGTCGATTGAGGTTAATGGCTCGCGACCGAAGAACTCGCCCACGGCTTCGCGGATGCGTGGCACGCGGGTTGAACCGCCGACCATCACCACATCGAGAATTTCATCAGCGCTCACGTCCGCGTCTTTTAAAGCTCGGCGGCAGGCTGAGAGCGTGCGGCGTACGAGCGGTTCGATGAGCTCGTTAAGTTTATCGCGGGTAAGCACACTGTAGCCCGGCGTTTCACGCCGGGAATCGGTGATCGGTTCAGCATCGCTGCAGGGTTCTATAACAATGGTTTCGCCATCTAAAGAGCTGTCTGCATCAATTCGAGATTCACGGTGCTGTGCACCACCCGGCGTGGAACGCCGGGCTACTACGCTATTGACGTCCGTCAATAGCTCTTTGGCGGCTTTGGCGGCGTTGACGAGGTCGCGCTCGGTGCGGGCGTCAACGTTGTCTGGTAGCTGCCATTCTTGCTTGAGCCAATTCACAATGAGTTGGTCGAAGTCATCGCCACCGAGGGCGCTGTCGCCACCGGTTGCCAGAACTTCAAACACACCACCTTGCAGGCGCAAAATAGAGATATCGAAGGTACCGCCACCTAAGTCGTACACGGCAATCAAGCCTTCGCGACCAGAATCGAGGCCGTACGCGACTGCGGCTGCAGTCGGTTCATTCAATAAACGTAAAACTTTCAAACCCGCTAATTGTGCGGCGTCTTTGGTGCTTTGGCGCTGTGCATCATCAAAGTAGGCCGGCACGGTGATCACCACGCCAGTCAATTCGCCACCTAATGACGCTTCAGCGCGTACCGCTAACGTGCGTAGGATATCGGCGGAAACTTCCACCGCATTCTTCTCACCTGCCGCGGTATGGAATACCGGCACACCGTTATCTGTTTCGCTCATGCGATACGGTAGATTCGAGAAGTTTTTCTGTACGTCAGCGATGGTGCGGCCGATGAATCGTTTCACCGAAACAATGGTGTTCTCGGTATCGATACTTTTATCGGCGTGTTTGGCAAGCGCCTCATGGCCGGTAAGTACCTCATTGGCACCGTAATAAACAACCGATGGTAAAATGGCGCGATCTTGCTCATCACGCAACACCTGCGCTTCGCCGCTACGCACGGTCGCCACCAATGAGTTGGTGGTGCCGAGATCGATACCGGCAGCGAGTCGATGTTGGTGGGGCGCGGTGCTTTGGCCCGGCTCCGCAATTTGTAATAAAGCCATTTAAAACCTCTACTTCGTTATTCGTTAGTCGTTCATCGTTATTCGAAAAACCTAAACAAAACTTCGAGTAACCAATAACGAGTAACGAACAACGCTTTTAATTCAGTTTGTCTTCGATTTGTTCGAGCTCGTGGTGCAGCTTGTGCATAAACTTCAACTTGCGTACCGTGTTTGCTGCCTCTTCATTGGCATCACTCGTCAGTTGCTGTTCAAGCTCTGATTGCAAATCACGCATCTGCTCTTGCAAGTCTTTGTACGCCGCATCAAGTGCGTCAAAATCATCAACTTCTTCAATACGCTCGCGCCATTCCATTTGCGCCATGAGAAACTCAGGATCTTGCAGGGTGGTTTGCTCATGGGCGAGTTCGATGCCACGTAGCTCGAGTAAATACTCAGCGCGCGACAGCGGTGAACGCAAGGTTTGATACGCATCATTGAGTTGTGAAGTACGTTGTACCGCCATCAACTTATCGCGTTCGCTGCCATTGGCAAAACGATCGGGATGCATGGTTTGTTGTAGTTTTCGGTAGCGCTGTTGTAATTCCGCCGCATCCAAATTGAATGCGGCGGGCATATCAAACAGTTCAAAATGATTCATTTTTTACCTGTTAAACGTTGAAGCTTTCGCCGCAACCGCACTCACCTTTGGCGTTCGGATTACGGAATTCGAAGCCTTCGTTTAGGCCTTCTTTGACGAAGTCGATTTCGGTGCCATCAAGATAAACTAAGCTTTTGCCATCAATGATGATGTTCACGCCTTTATCTTCAATGATGGTGTCGGTATCGTCGACTTCATCAACAAATTCCATCACGTAGGCAAGGCCTGAGCATCCGGTGGTTTTCACGCCTAAGCGGATGCCAACACCTTTACCGCGTTGTTCCAAAAACGAGCGGGCACGCTGCGCCGCCGCTTCAGTTATGGTAATTGCCATTTGCTAACCTAATTAACCTGCGTGTTTCTTTTTGTAGTCTGCAATTGCAGCTTTGATAGCGTCTTCTGCCAAAATTGAGCAGTGAATTTTCACTGGTGGCAACGCTAACTCTTCAGCAATTTGCGTGTTCTTCAATTGCTCAGCTTCGTCAATTGATTTGCCTTTCACCCATTCGGTGACCAGCGAGCTTGACGCAATAGCAGAACCACAGCCGTAGGTTTTAAATTTCGCATCTTCAATGATGCCGTCATCGTTGATTTTCAATTGCAACTTCATCACGTCACCACATGCTGGTGCGCCGACCATGCCGGTTGCAATAGACGGATCGTTTTTGTCGAATGCGCCTACGTTACGCGGGTTTTCATAATGGTCGATTACTTTTTCGCTGTATGCCATACCGTGTTACCTCTCTTAGTGTGCCACCCATTCGACCTTGGTAAGGTCGACGCCGTCTTTGTACATTTCCCAAAGGGGTGACATGTCGCGTAGACGACCAATTGAATTGTTGATTTGATTAATGGCGTAATCCACTTCTTCTTCGGTAGTGAAACGACCGAAGCTGAAGCGAATTGAGCTGTGCGCCAATTCATCGTTGCGGCCTAACGCACGCAATACGTACGATGGCTCAAGGCTTGCTGAAGTACATGCTGAACCTGACGATACCGCCAAGTCTTTCAGTGCCATGATTAAGCTTTCGCCTTCAACGAAGTTGAAACTGATATTGAAAATGTGTGGTACCGCGTGCTCTTGGTTACCGTTCACGTACACTTCTTCGATGTCTTTTACGCCGTTCCATAAACGGTCGTGCAACATTCTGAAGCGCTCGCTCTCAGCTGCCATTTCTTCTTTAGCAATACGCGCTGCTTCACCGAAGCCAACTAATTGATGCGTTGCCAAGGTACCTGAACGCATGCCACGCTCGTGACCGCCACCGTGCATTTGTGCGTTTAAGCGCACACGTGGCTTACGGCGCACATATAAAGCGCCAACGCCTTTCGGGCCATACATTTTGTGGGCTGAGATGCTAAACAAATCAACCGGAAGTTTTTCCATATCCACGTCAATTTTACCGCAGCTTTGTGCGCCATCGACGTGGAAAATCGTTTTGTTTGCGCGGCACAAGTTACCGATAGTCTCGATATCTTGAATCACGCCAATTTCGTTGTTCACGTGCATCACGCTAACTAATACGGTGTCTTCACGCAGTGCTGCTTTGAACGCGTCGATGTTGATCAAACCATCTTCTTGCACGTCAAGGTAAGTTACTTCGAAGCCTTCACGCTCCATTTGACGGCAGGTATCAAGCACGGCTTTGTGCTCAGTTTTCACCGTGATGATGTGCTTACCTTTTTTGCTGTAAAACTCAGCTGCACCTTTAATAGCCAGGTTGTCTGACTCGGTTGCGCCTGAGGTGAATACGATTTCGCGCGGGTCAGCGTTGATGAGTTCTGCCACTTGGTTACGGGCAATATCAACCGCTTCTTCGGCTTGCCAACCAAAGCGATGCGAGCGTGACGCAGGGTTACCGAACTGACCATCAGGGGTCAGAAACTGCATCATTTTTTCAGCAACGCGCGGATCAACCGGGGTGGTTGCTGCATAATCGAAATAAATCGGTAATTTCATCAAGCTACTCCTCTTGCCAGACTGCTTACTGGCTCAATGCAATTTGGTTTTCGCGTTTTTTCTGGTCAGAAATAATCTTATTTTGGCGTAGTGCCACTTGTGCAATGTCTTCTTGCTTGACCAGCTCGGCTAACGTGATGCCAGCCAGAAAATCTTCGATACGTTCACTTAAGTCGGTCCATAACGAGTGCGTTAGGCAACGACTTCCGCCTTGGCAACCGCCCTTTCCTTGGCAACGCGTGGCGTCAATGCTTTCATCCACCGCTTGAATGACAGCACTAATTGAAATTTGATGGGCTTCTAGGCCTAATCGATAACCGCCGCCTGGTCCGCGAACACTGCTTACCAAACCTTGTTTACGCAAACGCGCAAATAATTGTTCAAGATAACTCAAGGAAATACCTTGGCGTTCAGAGATGTCCGCCAGTGGTACTGGACCCTGTTCTGTATGCAACGCAACGTCAATCATTGCGGTCACGGCGTAGCGGCCTTTTGAGGTTAAACGCATAGCGGTGTTGCCTCCATTTAGTTAGGCCTCAATTTTGCCATTCCCGACTATTTTAGTCAAGTATTCGATTGAAGAGCAAAAACGATATTAGCACTTGGATATTAGATATTGGCGCCGCTTCTGGCCCTATCTAATATCCAATATCGAATAGCTAATATCGAACTTGAACTTCTAATATCCAATATCTAATAGCTAATATCGTTATCGGATTTTCTTGTCGATTGAGGTCAGGATGCCGCGCAGGATATTGAGCTCGGCGGATTCCGGACGCGCACGATTAAACAACCGACGCAGCTTTGCCATCACTTGGCCTGGGTGGTTTTTGATGATAAAGCCGGTTTCGCCCAGAGTTTCCTCTAGGTGCACATAGAAACGCTCGAGATCTTCTGCAAGTGGGTACTCACTTTGCTCGCACTCAGGGTGAGCGCCTGCTTCTAGGAATTGCATGCGTACTTCGTAGGCCAGTGTTTGCACCGCCATCGCTAAATTCAACGAGCTGTAATCAGGGTTCGAAGGAATGTGCACATGATGCGTGCATTGCTGCAATTCTTCGTTGGTTAAGCCGCTACTTTCACGGCCAAACACCATAGCGACTGGATAATTTGGTACTTCTGCCAAGACCTTCGCGGCTGCTTCGCGCGGGCCCAATAGCGGCCAATCCAAGGTGCGGTTACGGGCGCTGGTGCCAACCACTAAACCACAATCACCGATAGCTTCGCTCAAGGAAGATACGATTTTTGCGTTATACAACACATCGGTTGCACCAGCTGCGAGTGCCGATGCATGGCTGTCTGGCTCCTGCACAGGGTCTACGAGGTATAGTTCGCTCAGGCCCATGGTTTTCATGGCGCGTGCCACTGAGCCGATGTTGCCGGTGTGGCTGGTGTTGACTAAAACAATTCGAATTCTTTCCAGCATGACTAAAACCTCAACTTCGATATTAGCTATTGGATATTAGAAAAAACCCAACGCGGCGCTAATATCTAATATCCAAGTGCTAATATCGTTTTTGCTCTTAACGAAGTGACTCAGGTAAGTGCGGGCGCGCTTTGGTTAGCAAGTGCTGCACCACCTTCGGATTGCCTGCAACCACATGACCACTACGCATAAAGCCGTGACCACCGCCGAAGTCAGTCACGATACCGCCCGCTTCACGCACGATTAATTGACCAGCTGCAATGTCCCACGGCTTGAGGCTGAACTCCCAGAAACCATCGATACGGCCGGTAGCAACGTATGCAAGATCTAGAGCAGCAGAACCGTCACGACGCATATCGGCTGTATGTTCGAATAAAGCTGCGAACACCGCGAGGTAATCTTTGGTCATGTCTTTGCGTTTGAATGGGAAACCGGTGGCTAGCAAAGCACCGTTCAAGTCGCGCTGCTTGGTTACGCGTAAACGCTTGCCGTTTAGCTGTGCGCCTTGGCCTTTGGTTGCGGTAAATAATTCTTCGCGCAACGGGTCATATACAACGGCTGCGTGAACGACGCCTTTGAATAAGTAGGCGATAGAAATTGCGAAATGAGGAATACCGCGCAGGTAATTGGTGGTGCCGTCAAGTGGGTCAATAATCCACTGATGGTCGCTGTCTTTGCCAACCACTTCGCCGCTTTCTTCTGCTAAGAAAGAGTGATCGGGGTAGGCTTTTTGAATGGTGCGAATGATGGCACTTTCAGCCGATTTATCGATTTCGGTGACGAAATCATTTTGGCTTTTCGTTTGAACATTAAGGTCAACTTCTACGCCAAAGTTTTTGACTAAAATTTTGCCGGCCGCACGCGCTGCGCGCACCGCTATGTTTAACATCGGATGCATACCAATTACCTGTGCTGTGAAAGAACAATTTTGTGGGCGCGGATTATACGTAGAATGTTGCAGTTAAGCAAGTGTTCACTTTTCAAACAGCCCGTGCTATAAGGTTGTTGCGCTATGCAATAAATTAGAACAACAACATAATAAAAGCCGGAGGGTCCGATGGATCATTCACAAGAGCTAAAGCAAGTTGAATCTAAGTCTAGCAAGAAAGCAGCCCCTCGTAAGTGGCGTGAAATTGAGATGCTTAAAGAGAAGTATCGGTTACGCGACGAACTCCAAGATATCGATTTTGAATTCGATGCCGAACTCGACGAATTAGACCTGTAACAACAAAAATGATATTAGCACTTGGATATTAGATATTAGCGTCGCTTTGGGCTTTATCTAATATCCAATATCTAATAGCTAATAGCTAACTTGCCTTGCTGCGTGAGCAGCTGGTTGGTTTGGCGGAAGTGGCCAGCGGTGAGAAAGCCGCGATGCGCCGACAACGGCGACGGATGCACGGTTTCTAAAACATGATGGCGCTGGCGATCAATCAGCGCGCCTTTCTTTTGTGCATGCGCACCCCACAACAAGAACACGATACCTTCGCAATGCTGGTTAATTTGCTCAACCACTTTATCGGTGAAAGTTTCCCATCCCCAGCTTGCGTGCGAGTGTGCCTTGCCCTGCTCTACCGTCAACACCGTGTTTAGCAGCAACACGCCTTGCTGCGCCCAATGTTCTAAATTACCTGATTCATGTATCTGAAAATCGGGGTAATCATGTTGAATGGCTTTGAAAATATTTCTTAAAGACGGCGGATGTTTCACGCCCTCAGGCACCGAAAAACACAGACCATGTGCTTGGCCTGGGCCGTGATATGGGTCTTGACCGAGTATCACAACCTTCAAATCAGCTAGCGCAGTCAGTTTAAATGCCTGAAATACCTGGTCGCTTGGCGGATAAATCTGTTTACCCGCATCGCGCTCAGCCTGCACTCTCTGCATAAGCTCAACAAAATACGGTTGTTTCTTTTCATCGCCGAGCAGGTCGCTCCAGCTTAACGCCTGTGCTGTCATTTATGGACTAACCTTTGTATTATTGTGCCAACATCTACTCGATATCCTAACATCGAGACGAATTGTGATACCAACAAAAGAGAGCATTTGATGAGTCAGCCCTACCCGCCAATGAGTGTGTTTGTGATTACGCTCAACGAAGCCGAGCACTTAGACGAAGTTTTGGAGAGCGTGCGCGGCGTTGAAGAGATTGTCATTATCGATTCAGGATCAACTGACGGTACGTTGGAAATAGCCAAGAAACACGGTGCTCGCATTGTTCACAACGACTGGCCAGGTTACGCCAAGCAAAAGGCTTTCGGCATTGAGCAGTGTACACACAATTGGGTGCTGAACCTTGATGGCGATGAAGTGCTTCCAAAAGGCGGCTTGCAGATGATTCGTGAACGTATTGCCGAAGGGGATATTAACGGCATTTGGATTCATCACGACGATATTTTTATGGGCCACAGCTTAACCAAAGCGCGGCATCACAAATACCGTCGCGTGTATCGTAAAGATCGCAGCCATATGGATACCTCGGTATTAGTGCATGAGCATATTCACGTTGAAGAACCAACCGCTTACTTGCCAATTTATCTTAAGCATTATGGTTATGACACGGCTCATGGCTATATGGACAAACTCAATAAATATTCTAAGCTCAAAGCCGAGCAACGTATGAAGCAAGGTCGCCCCTGCAGTTTGCCTCGGCTGTTAGTAATTTTTCCGTTAATGTTCTTGAAGTTCTATCTCGGCAGGCAGATGATCTGGTCGGGCTGGCGAGGGTTTATCAAGGCAAACATCGACGCATTTCATTTTTTCTTAACCGAAGCGAAACTTTACGAAATGCAGTACCGTCAAAGGCATCAGCACGATGAGCCAAAAGACGAGTAATTACATGTCATAAGGGGGCACTGTGAAACAGTCTGAACAACCTAACTTCAAGATATTTATCATTAACTTGGCACATTCAACTGAGCGTTGGCAGCATGTTTCGCAGCAACTCGATAAACTTCAATTACCCTACGAGCGTATTGACGCCGTAAACGGCAAGGTTCTGACCGACTCAGAAATTGAGACGGTTTTTTCGACTGCGCTCGCGGATAAATATTTCCACTACCGTTTAACTCGCGGCGAGATTGCTTGTTATCTTTCCCATATTAAGGCTTGGCATCGTATTGTTGATGAAGGTCTCGATTTTGGCATTGTGCTTGAGGACGATATCAATTTTAACGCCCTATTCGCTGAGGTTCCGCAACGTATTGCAGCCTTTGAAAATGCATGGGATGTGATCAAGCTTGCGGCGCCATTTAAAGATCAACCGTACGACATCATTGAATCCGATCGGCAACTTAACGTGGTTCATTATCGACGCAAACCACCAATGGGGGCTTGTGCTCAAGCAATTAGTTATGCCGGCGCACGTCAGCTGTTGCGTTCACGTCCACCAATTTTCAGACCTGTTGACGTTGATCTTCAGTGGTCGTTTGAACTTGGCATTCGAACGTTCGGGTTGGTGCCTTACACAGTGGATAACACGCACCAGCATGGCAGTGAAATATTTGCCGTCGAGAACAGACATGATGTTCACAAAAGTGGTTGGCGCCGCTTGAAGCATCAGGTTGGTTTGTATTTTGATAATAAAAAAGCGCGACGTCGAACGCCGCGCTTGTAATATATCACTGTCGCTTCTTGGTTATTTGTGCTCTTCAAACCAATGCAGGATATAAGCCACTTTGGCCATTAAGTTTGACGGGCGTCCCGCAATTCCGTGAGGTGCGTCTGGAATACGAACCATTGCGGTCTCCACGCCTGCTAACTTCAGCGCTTGGTAATACTGTTCAGATTCTGAAATTGGCGTACGGTAATCTGACTCACCGGTTAGCAACATGGTTGGTGTTTTCACATTGCCCACGTAGCTAATTGGTGAATACTTCATGTAATGTTCTTGATTCTCCCATGGCAAGCCAGGGAACCAATATTTGGTGAAGTAATTGTACATATCAGCCGTGAGTACAAAGCTATACCAGTTAATCACTGGTTTAGCGACAACAGCACCGGCAAAACGGTCAGTATGACCAACAATCCAAGCTGTTAACACACCACCACCGCTACCACCGGTAACATACAAACGTTCTTCGTCAATGAAGCCCTTTTCAATGACAGCATCAACGCCGTCCATTAAATCGGTGTAATCTTGGCTCGGGTAGTTATGATGAATTTCTTGCGCGAATTCAACGCCGTAGCTGGTGCTTCCGCGTGGGTTGGTGTACAGCACCACATAACCTTTCGCTGCCATCAACTGAATTTCAGCTGCAAATGAGCCGGCATATGCGGTATGTGGACCACCATGAATTTCTAGAATCAGTGGGTATTTTTTAGTTGGGTCAAAATTCGGTGGATAAGCAATCCAGCCTTGAATTTTGTAATCATCATGGCTTGATTCGTACCAGATTTCCTCAACACGTCCTAACTCTTTGTGCGCCAACGCATCTTCGTTCAGGCTCGTGAGCTTACGTTTGATTTTGCTGGTTTGCAGCATCAAGTCAGCTGGACGGTATGGGTTCGCCATGGTGAATACCAAATCGCCACTCTTACTCACATCGAAACTACCGCCACTGTAGGGACGCGTGTAACTTAAGCCACCCATGGCATCCGTTAACACACGACGGCTGCCACTGAGGCTTTGATAGACGATATTGCCTTTACCTTCTTTATCGTAGCTAAAGTACAAACCACGGCTGTCATCAGACCATTTCACATCATCAACTGAGTAATCTAGCTCTGTTGTCATGAGCTTCGGCGCGCCGTTGCCGTTTAAGTCCATGACATACAGATGTGTTAGCTGATAACTCTTATAATTGTCGTCATAACCCAACCACGCGAGCTTTTTGCCATCAGGGCTTACTTGCGGAGAGCGATCTGGGCCATTGCGGTCAGTCAATTGCTTGATCTCACCGCTTGCCATTGCGACTTGGTAGAGCTCAGAATTATTCGGTTGCTCGAATGCATCGTCGCGTCGATTCGCCGAGAATATAATGTTCTGGCTATCACCCGTCCAAGTTAGCTGACCACCATGGTTAAACTCGTCATGCGTTAGCTGGCGTGGTGTACCGCCACTCGCTGGAATCACGTAGATTTGGGTAAAGCCGTCCGGTGCATAACCAGCGCCATCAAAACGATAGTTATCTTTCTCGATATAACGCGCAGGCTCAGCCCACTCTGCGCCTTTCGGTTTGCCTGGCAGACTTACCGGCGGCGCTTTACTGCTTGGGGTGAACATAGTGAATGCAAGCCACTTACCATCCGGAGACCAAGTCAGGTTGCTCGGGCTACCTGTCAGGCGAGTTACAGGCGCGTGATCGCGAGTGTCTGTCCAATACAAATGGATCTGATTAGCGCCGGTACGATTCGACACAAACGCTAACGTTTTGCCATCTGGCGACCATGTTGGTGAATGATCATTAGCCGTACCACCAGTTAACGGACGCAACTCGCCTTTGTTATCGACACGCCACAAATTACCTAAGCGACGATCGCTCATAATATCCATATAATTGCGCACGAAAACGGTGTAACCGCCATCTGGATGAATGGTTGGCTGGCTTGCATACTCCAACTGGAACACATCTTCGAGCTGAAGTGTGTTGTCGGTATTGGCGAAGGCGCTAGTCGCTGCCAAAGCCAAGCTAAGCGTTAAGAGTTTTTTCATAAGTGAAAACCTCGTTGTTCGTTATTTGAAGACAACTTCGATATTAGCTATTAGATATTAGATGAAATCTTAAACCACTTAGCTAATATCTAATATCTAATAGCGCTTTTGCACTTCACAAACGATTAACGGCAAAAAAAAAACCGCCGTAATGGCGGTTT
>NCJS01000163.1 GCA_002279005.1 Idiomarina sp. 34-48-12
AAAACGAACTTCAGCGAGCTTGTAACGACCACGATCCGCATATTGAATGGCTAAGCGGTCATTGCTGATCCACTGCGGGCTATCAACCGAACGATCGAAATCACTGAGCAGCTCGCGCTGGTCGTTGTCGTCAAGATCCATAATCCGCAACTTGGCATTGTGATATGGAATAGCTTCATTGCCACGATGCAAAAATGCAAGTTGCTCACCATTTGGTGACGTGACTGGTGACCACTCACGCCCTGGCATATCGGTGACTTGGGTCAACGCGCCATCTTGCAAGGCAACTTTCCACAAATCAGATTCGTTGACTTGGTATTCCCAATCGTCATTACGATTGGCGCTGAACACAAGTGCTTTACCCCCGTCAACCCAAGCTAACGGCCCGTTGTGGCTATAAGCACCACTGGTTAATTGACGTGCAGAACCGCCGTCGCTTGGCACCACGAAAATTTGGCTGTACGTATCAGGAAGTACGCCCGCACCGTCACGTTGATAATACGTGCGCTCTACAATGACTGGTGGCTTCGCCCACTTCGCACCTTTTGGCGCCTTCGGTTTTTTCACCGCTTTCGCGTATTCAGTTTTTTCCGCCGCAACATTCATTAAGAAGGCGAGGTGCTTGCCATCTGCAGACCATGAAAATTGACGCGGGCTTTCGGTTACTTCGGTCACTGCGCTCGAAGTTTTGGTGGCTAGGTGATACACGTGAATTTGATTGCGACCATCGCGGTTTGAGCTGAATGCTAGCTTTGAGCCATCTGGCGACCAGCTCGGGTTGCCATAAGCGTGTTGATCATCAAACAACGGCGTATGCGAGCCGGTTTCGGTATCCACCAACCATAATGCACGTTTGGTGTTATCTTTCATGATGTCGAAGCCGTGGCGCACGTATACCACGTAGCGACCGTTTGGCGAAATTTGCACATCATTCGCCCATTCCAACGCAAAAATATCTTCCGCTTGAAGGGTTTTTGCGGCTTCTTGCGCGGTTGCTGGCGCAACCATTAGCTGCGTGGTTAATGCTGATAGACCCAGCACCACAGGAAGTATAAATTGTCGCATGGTTGATCCTTTCTCGTTGTTCTATTGAATTTATTGAATTCAGACTAAAGCATTTTGGCGCGGATGCGAGTATAAATCCGACTAGCTTATTTGTTCATGCGATAAACAACGCCTGTGCATTGACAGGTTTTGACTACAATACATTCTACTTTCTAAAGAAGAGGTAACTTCGTATGCAACGTTACATTATTCTTGCTTTCACACTGCTATTGCTGGCAGGCGTTAGTGCCTGCCAACCTCAATCAGAAGTGGCTCCGCAAGCCGTTAAGCCAAGCGGTTATGCCGTTCATGGGGTCAATATTGCGGGGCAATGGCTCGATCGTGCCACCATTGATGCGCGTCTAGCCGACATTGCAAAGGCTTATGCCGCGTCAGCTGATACTCAGCAATAGTCCAAGAATAACCGCATAACGTGCGGCTTTACCGATGGTGGTCAGAACGATGAACACGCCAAAGTGAAGCCGCATGATGCCCGCGAATAAGGTGATGGGATCACCAACCACAGGCAACCAAGCCAATAGTAAACTCCATTTTCCGTAGCGTCCAAACCAATCTTGCCCTTTCTCTAATTGCTTCGGTGATACCGGAAACCAACGTTGATGCTGCCAATGCAATGCATAGCGGCCAAGTGCATAGTTCACGCATGAACCCAATGTATTACCGAGCGTTGCCACCAACCAGAGCCAGCCCACCGCATAACCTTGTGTTTGCAGTGTGACCAATAGAACTTCCGATGAGCCGGGTAGCAATGTAGCTGATAAAAAAGCTGCTATAAAAAGTGTCACATACATGTTTGATACTCGAATGATGGCATTGCCATACAATTTGTATGGGC
The DNA here is from genome assembly GCA_002279005.1 of Idiomarina sp. 34-48-12. Taxonomy (GTDB): domain Bacteria; phylum Pseudomonadota; class Gammaproteobacteria; order Enterobacterales; family Alteromonadaceae; genus Pseudidiomarina. The sequence continues at coordinate 1,901 of NCJS01000163.1, forward strand.
ATGATTAGTTATTATCTTGCTTATAAGCCGCTTATTGTTCGTATCGAGCTAAAGTAACGCCTATACTTATTTCGACTAAGATACATACTACCCAAGAGGTGAAAGATGTTCGAAAGTTGGTTCTCACAGGCAGATGCGGTATTGCTCGCACGGTTCCAATTCGCATTCACCATTGCCTTTCATATTATCTTCCCCGCCTTCACCATTGGTTTAGCCAGCTACTTGGCAGTACTGGAAGGCTTATTTCTCAAAACTCGCAAGCCAGTTTATCAAAAGCTTTACCGTTACTGGGTGAAAATCTTCGCCGTCGCCTTCGGTATGGGTGTGGTTTCCGGTATTGTCATGAGCTATCAATTCGGCACCAACTGGTCGGTGTTTTCCGATAAAGCTGGCCCAGTTATTGGCCCGCTGATGGGCTATGAAGTGCTAACCGCCTTTTTCTTAGAAGCCGGATTCTTAGGCGTCATGTTGTTCGGCATGAACAAGGTTGGTGAGCGCTTACACTACTTTGCGACATTGATGGTTGCGGTGGGTACCGCCATTAGCGCGTTCTGGATTTTATCGGTCAATAGCTGGATGCAAACGCCTGCCGGCTTCACGATGAACGAACAAGGCCAATATGTGGTCACTAGCTGGCTCGAAGCAATATTTAATCCTTCGTTTCCATATCGACTCGCGCACATGTTGTTAGCTGCGTACTTGACCACCGCGTTTGTGGTGGGTGCTGTTGGTGCTTGGCATTTATTGAAAGATAAGAGCTCAAAGGCCGCCCTTATTTATGGGCGCTTGGTGTATTCCTGATTGCCTTTATTGGGTTTGCCGTAAGTATTTTTCCTTATTTAATTCCATTTCAAATCACGCTCTGGGAAGCTGCAGCGCCGGACAATAGTTTGGCGTTCTTGTTAGTTGGCGCGGTCATTTTGTTGCCGATTATCTTCGCCTATACCGGCTACACGTACTGGGTATTCCGCGGCAAAGTGAAAGAAGAT
>NCJS01000047.1 GCA_002279005.1 Idiomarina sp. 34-48-12
ACCATGAACCTTACCTGCATAAAGAACCATGTCGGCAAGTTGCAACGTTTCTTCCCAGTCCATTTGATTCTCATGCAAATCAGCAAATGGGTAGCTGATGAAGCCAGCGGTTGCTGTGATCCAGATGTCACGATCACCGGCTTTAATCGGCGTGGAGCCAATCACGTCAAGCATCCGTTTTGCCATGAGTGGAAGTTTGCTTTGCTCGGTATTGGTTAGATAAATCAGGAACTCTTCACCGCCCCAACGTACGACCAAGTCAGACTCACGCGATACTTGCAGAAGACGTTTTGAAACTTCAACAAGCACATCGTCGCCAGCAGCATGACCTAAATTATCGTTTATACGTTTAAAATGGTCGACGTCCAGCAATAACATGGCATCGTGACCAACTTCATGCGGTGTTCTTAACTTCTCTTGCAAAGCGCGACGATTTAAAAGGCCAGTAAGCGGGTCGCGAACCGATTGCTCAGCAAGTCGGCTATTCGCTACTTTTAATTCGCGATTACTGCGACGTGCAGCACGATAAAGCAATATAACTGAAATCACTGCGAAGATTGCGACCACTATAAACAGTGTGAGAATGGTGCGCTTTTGACTCTCGTTTTCAATCAGTTGCTGGTTCAGCTCATTCTTTTGCGACAGCAGCTCAATTTGCAATGCTTTGTCTTTGCTATCGTATAAGTTTTGCAGTTCGGCAATGCTTTTTTGCTGATCGCCTTTGTAGGCCTCTTCTCTTAACTCTCGTTGTTCAAGTAAAACTTCGATGGCTTCATCGTGCATGCCAACGTGCACGAGCGCTTCAGCATACTCACCTAACAGTCCTTCAAACTCAGCTGGTGACCATGAATCACGAGCGTTATCGACTATCTCTCGCATGGCCGCGAGGCCCTGTTCCACATCACCGAGAAACACATCAACATAACCTAAATTAAACTGAATGACATCGGGGTTATATTGCTGTGGGTTTAATTTGGCAACGGCATAAGCATCTTGTAGTACTTTCCGAGCATCTTCATAACGGCCAATCCGAATGTCGACGTCACCCATATTGTTGAGTACGGTGAGGTACCGGTTGACATTATCTGGGTCATCTTTGAGTTGATCGCGTAAACGCTTGTAAATGCTTAACGCAACATCGAAGTTTTTTCGATTACTTTCAATATAGGCGCGTTCAAGGGCAATACTCGCACCGAACTCCTTCATGAGGTTATTCTCTTCCGCAATGCGTGTTGCATCGTCGAGTTGCTCGAGGGCGAGTTCGTAATTTTTTTGCTGACCATACAGGTAAGCGATTTGCAGCTTGGTTGATAACAATCGAATTAGCGTTCTGGAATCATCGGTTTCGGCAACCGCATCGGCAGCATAAATGAGGTGCTCAAGTGCGCGATCAAATTGGCTACGTTGTTGATAGAGATAGGCAGCAAAGTTATTCACAAAATACTTAACGCGTGGAATTTGAGCTTTTTCGAGCGGAATTAAAGCGTCATTAATATTCGCCATGGCCTCAGAAATTTTGCCCTGCATTGCTATAATCAATAGCGCAGTCGCTTCAACTTCGGCGCGTGCATCAGGTAAGCCACTTCGCTCAGCAATGCGACGAACTTCCTCAATTTGCTCTGCGGCCTGTTTTTGATTACCAAGATACGCATGGTCGAGTGCGATATAACTAAGTGTACGTACACGCGTCATTACCGGCGTTTCATCGGTCAGGTCGTTACGAATTTCGGTTAATTGTTCAAGAGAGGTTTCTATATTGGCAGCATTAAGCACCGAATCAAGCCGGTCTTCAATAGCTTGGTCAACAGCTGGTACCGATGCTTCTTGAGCCGAAACACTGGTAAACAGCAGACCAAATAGCAGTGCTATCAGAAAGAAAAATCGAGGCATTCGCCCTCCCAGTACTTGTTAACTTTGCCTAAAACATCATCAGTTTGACACAACTGGTCGGACGTGTATTCCGAATTGCGGTGAATTGCACGCTATGAACGTTTGTAAGATGGCATGTTAATCTTATGTGTAATAAGCTCGATAATACCTCATTTTTTGAGCAAGTGTAACAACTTGTAACACTGATTTGTTGCGCACTTTCAAATGCACCGCATAGTTAAATTTCCATCAAATTCGGAATAACAACATGGCTTTAAAAAATCGTTTCTATACAAGTAGCTTGGTTCTTTCGACGCTGTGGCTCGTGGCGTGTAGTCCGGCCCCTCAAAATACAGCAACTACTGATACGGTGGCGCAGCTTCCTATCGCCGAGCAGCGCCCGTATGTGGTGGAGTCACCGCATGGCGATCGACAAGACCCATACTACTGGCTACGCGATGACAGTCGTTCTGACGCTGATGTGCTGGCGTACTTAGAAGCTGAGAATGCTTTCTACGATGCCTATCGCGCCGATTACGCTGAGCTGACAGAAACACTCGAAAGCGAAATTATTGGCCGTATTAAGCAAGACGATACGTCGGTGCCTTACCAGAAAGGTGACTACCTGTATTCGGTGAAGTACGAAGCCGGTAAAGAGTATCCTATTTACGTGCGTGCTGACCGAGAAGGCACAGAGCAGGTCATGCTCGACGTGAACAAGCTGGCTGAAGGCCAAAGCTATATGAACGTTGGCAACTTAGCGGTTAGCCCAAATCAGAAATTGATGGCGTATATGGTCGATAACACCGGGCGCCGTCAGTATGAGTTGCGTATTCGCGACTTAACAACGGGTGAAGATAATGCTCAGACATTAATTGGGTTGTCTGCATCGATTGCTTGGGCAAAGGATAATCAAACGCTATTTGTGATTGAAAATGATCCGCAAACCTTACTTTCTACACGCGTGATGAAATATCGCATTGGTGAACCGGCAGATACCGCCGAGCTGGTTTACGAAGAGAAAGATAATACGTTCTATATGTGGGTGAACAACACTACGGACGGTGAGTACATTCAGATTAACTTGGATCAAACGGTTTCAACGGAAGTGCATGTATTGGATGCTGATCAGCCTGATGGCAAATTCCAAGTGCTGGCGCCGCGTGAGCGTGATTTCCAATATAATGCCGACCACCTCGATGGTCGTTGGATTATCCGCACGGATTTGAATGCGCCAAACTTCCAAGTGATGCAAGTTGCCCATGAAGAAATTGGCGATAAATCAAAATGGCAGCCACTAGTAGAACATCGCGATGATGTGTTTATTCAAGACTTCGCTGTTTTTACTGATTATCTTGCCATCAATGAGCGTAGCGATGGCTTGCGTCGTATTCGCATCGTTCCGTGGAATGCGCCAGACGAAGCCAAGTTCATTGCCTCTGACGAAGAGGCCTACGTCACCGTATTTGAACGTAACGTACAACAAGATACCGACACCTTGCGCTATACATACAGCTCACTGACAACCCCGTCGACGGTATATGCTTACAATATGGCGACCGGCGAGCAAGAGCTATTAAAGCAAAACGAAGTACCGAACTTCGATGCAAGTCTATATGAAACCGCACGCTCTTGGGCAACCGCAGAAGATGGCACGAAAATTCCGGTATCGCTGTTGTACAAAAAAGGCTTCAAGCAAGATGGCTCGGCACCTTTGTATCAGTATGCCTACGGTTCCTACGGCAGTAGCTCTGACCCATATTTCCGTTCAACCATCTTTAGCTTAGTTGACCGTGGCTTCGTTTACGCCATTGCGCACATTCGCGGTGGGCAAGAGATGGGGCGTCAATGGTATGAAGACGGTAAGCTTTTGAAGAAAATTAATACGTTTACTGATTTCATCGACGTCACCAAACACCTTGTTGCCGAGAAATACGCTCACCCAGACAAAGTATTCGGTATGGGCGGTAGTGCCGGTGGCCTATTGATGGGCGCGGTAGCAAATATGGCACCAGAACATTATCGCGGCTTAATGGCACATGTACCGTTTGTTGATGTGGTTACCACCATGTTGGATGAAAGCATTCCGCTTACTACTAATGAGTTTGACGAATGGGGTAACCCGAAGAACCAGCCGTATTATGATTACATGCTGTCGTATTCGCCTTATGACCAAGTGAAAAAGCAAGACTACCCAGCAATTTTGGTCACCACCGGATTACACGACTCGCAAGTTCAATATTTTGAACCAGCGAAGTGGGTTGCTAAATTGCGCACCCATAAAACCGATGCGAACCCGCTGATGTTCAAAACCAATATGAGTGCAGGGCATGGTGGTAGTAGTGGTCGGTTTGCCCGAATGAAGGAAGTTGCCGAAGAATACGCCTTCATCCTAAACCTACTGCAAGAGCGCAATTAGCTATTAGATATTAGCCATTAGAAAAAGCGCAGAAACGAAAAAGGCGAGCTTGTCATTATCAAGCTCGCCTTTCTTATATCCAATATCTAATAACGAATATCGTCGTTGCTCTTTACCACTGGGCGTTGTGGTAGACGTTTTGTACATCGTCACAATCATTCAGCATATCTAGCAACTTCTCCATCTGCGCAATATCTTCATCGCTTGTCAGGTCAGTCATCATTTGCGGTAGATACTGTACTTCATCAACTTCAAATTCAATGCCCGCAAAGGCTTCTTGCAGAGCTACTTTCGCTTTGTGTGATTCAGTGTGCGGTGTGAATACGGTGATAAAGCCTTCGTCTGTTTCAATGTCGGTTACATCAACATCGGCCATCATGAGGGCTTCAAGTGCCGCGTCTTCATCGTCGCCAGCGAAGCGCAAAATAGCGCAATGATCAAACATGTGCGAAACACTACCGGGTGCACCGAGTTTGCACTTGGTTTTGGTGAAGCAGTTGCGTACTTCGCCAATGGTGCGGTTCGGGTTATCGGTTAGCGCATCAACCATTACCATACAATTGCCTGGGCCAAAACCTTCATACATGGCTGGTGAATAATCTTCGCCAGCACCGCCCTTGGCTTTATCAATCGCTTTTTCGATAACGTGCGCAGGAACTTGGTCCTTCTTGGCGTTATCGATGAGGCTACGCAACTGCAAGTTCGCATCGGGGTCGACTCCGCCTTGCTTTGCCACAACATAAATTTGGCGACCGTACTTGCTGTACACTTTGCTTTTTGCAGCAGCGGTTTTGGCTATCGAATCTTTTCGGTTTTGATACGCGCGACCCATAAATTGCTCTCAATCATGTTTGGTTATAAATGAAGTTGGCAATTTTATACCCAGTTATAGGTGATAATCCAGCTTAAACCAGAAAGTACGACCTGGTTCGTTGACCTGTGTGGTTTGTTCAAACCCCGCAACTGGCATTCTTGTCAAACTGATTCATACTTAAACAGTAATTCGGTAGGAGCTAAATCATTTGACTATACGGGATAGTTTAACGGCATTCATATTACTGTTGATCACGGTGCTCGCTAACAGCTTTATCTGGCTGAATGGCGCGGCAACCAACCCCTATGCGGTACTTATCTTGGTGCCAATGGCGGCGGCGATGTTGTTATTACCATTTCGCTTGGCATGGCTGGTCATTGTTGTGGGTGTGGCAGGGCAGCTGATGCAACTGCAGGCGCCACTACCCACTCATCATCAGATGGATACCCACTATAGGGCAATGGTTTATGGTCAAATTTTCGCCGGATTGCTCCTTGGGGTGACGTTACACATCTTACGCGTGCGCATTGTGCGCCAACAACAAGCCTTAAGAGCGCTTCATCAACGCCAACATCGTGTTGAACAACTGGTGACTATTGGTACGGCCGCGGCACAATTTAGTCATGAAGTTGCCACGCCTATCCAGACCATTCAATTCATGCTTGAAGATGTGCGGCAGCGCTATCCAAATGACGAAGATTTACAACGTGCAGAGCAGCAAATTAAGCGCATTCATAACCTGCTTTTAGATTGGCGGCAAGTGGCCGAAGATGTGCGCACTCACCGCGTACTCGAACTACAAGTCAACGAACTCGTTCAGCAAGTACGCGATGTGTTGTTGATTGCCCGCCCCGATATTCGTGTGCATTGGCATGACGATGAACAGCCTGGTTGTGTCATTCACGCAGACCGAACATTAATTCCTGCTATTTTAAGCTTACTGCACAATGCTGCCGATGCAGCGCCGCTCGATTCAAAAATTGACGTTAAAACGCAAGTTGTTAAGAGCACTTGGCAAATGATCATTCGAAACGAAGGTGAACCACTTGATGCCCCGCGTAAGCGCGGATTAGGTCGGGAATTATTGCCAAGTAGCCGAGGTGTTGGTGCTGGCGCGATGCTCAGTTATGCAACCTTTGAGCGATTCGGCGGTACCGTAAGTTGGCATGCCGAGGCTGGGCATACCGTGACTGAAATTTGTATGCCCGTGGAGGCGAGCCATGGCTGACACCGTATTAATTATTGATGATGATATTAACTTGCTGCAGGCACTGAGTAGCCGATTAGAGCGAGCTGGCTATCAGGTATTTACTGCGGCAACCAAAACCGAGCTTGATATGCAGCCCTGCGCGCAAGTTGATCATATTCTTTTAGACTTAAAGTTTGGCGAAACAAATGGCTTAGAGCTAATTAAACCGTTGAAAACACGGTTTAGCCCGAAGAATCTAGTGATTTTGACTGGCTATGCCAGCATAGCCACATCCGTCGCGGCAATAAAGGCTGGTGCTACCGATTACCTCGCTAAACCCATTCAAACGCAGGTATTACTGCAAACGCTGGCAACAGACGACGAGATGCCGCCTGAGTTGAGTGACCAGCCATTGACACCGGCACAACTAGAGTGGGAACACATTCAACGCGTCATTCAAGAACATCAAGGTAATATTTCTGCGACTGCAAGGGCACTCGGCATGCACCGCCGCACCTGGCAACGCAAATTAAGCAAGCATTCACCATTGAAACATTAATTAACCTAAACGGGTTTAACCCGCGTAAAAAGTAGTTTAGTATTTACTGAATTAATCAATTTTTTTGATGAGGTTAAGTCATGTCAGCAGTACAAGTGAAAGCATTTTTGGACGATGACAGTGAAACGTTTAGCTATGTGGTTTACCGTGAAGATGAGCGAAAAGCCGTCGTCATCGATCCGGTCTTAGATTTTGATTACAAGTCAGGTCGCACGAGTACTCGTGGTGCCCAGCGTTTAGTTGATTTCGTCAAAGCTGAAAAATTGCAAGTGGAATGGGTATTGGAAACGCATGCTCACGCCGATCACTTGTCTGCAGCCCCATTTGTGAAAGAACAGGTTGGGGGGCATATTGGTATTGGTGAACACATTAAAGAGGTGCAGAAAATCTTTAAAGATGTGTTTAACCTCGAAAAAGAATTTCTACCCAATGGTCACCAGTTTGATCACCTTTTCACAGATGGCGAAACCTTTCACGTTGGGTCAATGACCTTCCGTGTGATGCATACGCCAGGTCATACGCCAGCTGATCTGTGTTACATCGTTGATGAAGAGAAAGTTTTCGTCGGTGACACGTTGTTTATGCCTGATGTTGGTACGGCACGTTGTGATTTCCCTGGCGGTAGCGCAAGCACGCTGTATCAATCGATTCAGAAAATTTTGGCGCTACCTGAAACAACGGAAATTTATATCTGCCATGATTATCCGACAGAGGGGCGCGAGCACGAATTCAAGACAACTGTGGCGCAACAACGCCAACACAGCAAGCACGTTCACGATGGTGTGACTGAAGCGGAGTTTGTGAAGATGCGAGAAGAGCGCGACGCCACCTTAGCAATGCCGCGGCTGATTTTACCCTCAATTCAGGTTAATATTCGGGCGGGACATATGCCGCCAGCAGACGCAGACGGCAAAGTGTATTTAAAATTGCCGATTGACCAACTCTAAGCGAGCGTCAATCTCCTCCGCATAGGTGAGCTGTGACTCATATTAAACCGGCACTGTTTTGGCTTGTCGGCCTTCTAACTTTGACACCTTGGATCAGTGCGCCGATTGCCTTAATTCTCGGCGCGCTGATAGCCCACTTCAATGCCATTCCGCAGCATATTCAACCAAGTACATTGGTGAAAAAGCTACTCGCGATTGCGATTGTGGCGTTGGGTTTTGGCGTACAAATTAATGTCGCTTGGCAGGTGACCAGTGATTATTTTGCATTGATGATCACTAGCATTGTGGTGACTCTGCTATTGGCGCTGGGGCTTGGTCGATTATTTAAAATGGACACCACTACGAGCCACCTATTGGGCTCAGGTACAGCCATTTGCGGTGGCAGTGCGATTGCGGCGGTGGCTCCTGCCATTCATGCCAGAAACGATCAAATGGCACTGGCGCTGGCTAGTGTATTTACCCTCAATGCTGTTGCTTTATTAGTTTTCCCGCTCATTGGAACCGCTCTGGGGCTCGATCAACAAACCTTTGGTGTGTGGGCGGCCATTGCCATACACGATACCAGTTCCGTTGTTGGGGCGGCACAAGCGTATGGCGACCATGCGCTGCAAGTGGCGACAACGCTGAAACTGGCGCGCGCCCTGTGGATTATTCCATTAGCGCTCATTTCGGCGCTTGTTTATCAGCGCATGACGAAGACTGAAGGCCAGCGCAAAATTAGCGTTCCGTGGTTCATTCCAGGCTACATTGCTGCCATGCTATTTGCGTCGTTGTTGCCGCAGCTTGATGCCTTTTACACGGCAACCTTTAGCATAGGTAAGCAGTTACTGGTTTTCTGTTTGTATTTAGTTGGGGCGAGCATTACCGTCGAACGGCTCAAAGCAGCAGGTTGGCGCCCGCTGTTATTGGCCGTTGTGTTGTGGATGGTGATTGCCACGTTTTCGTTAGCTTGGCTTACAGTACTGACTGGCTGAGTACAAAAATAGCCATCAAAATCAGGAATACGGCGAAGGCTTTTTGTAGTTTCTGTCGCGGCAAACGAGCGCCAATCCATGCGCCAGGGTAGGCACCAACCATGCCCACTGCTCCCTACTTATTTTAATCGAGTAAAACGATTACTGACATCGATGGTCAAACCTTGCAAGAATTCATCTTAGCAACTATTTTAGGTAAACACGAAATAAAGATGCGAAACAAATCTTTAGCTTAAAAAGAGGATGTAGCAATGGGATTACGTATTGGCGATATCGCACCTAACTTTAAAATTGAAACCACCAAAGGTGAAATCGATTTTCATGATTGGTCAAAAGGTTCATGGGTATTCTTTTTCAGCCATCCGGCCGATTACACCCCAGTGTGTACCACTGAAATGGGTCGTACTTCACAATTAGCTGGTGAGTTCGAGAAACGTGGCGTGAAGCCTTTGGGCCTTTCTACAGATACGGTTGACGCGCATTTAGGTTGGATCAACGATGTGAATGAAACGCAAAACACCAACCTTCAATTTCCAATTGTCGCCGACAAAGACAAGAAGGTAGCAGCGTTGTATGAAATGATTCACCCGGGCGAAAGCGAGACTGCTGCGGTGCGTTCAGTGTTCATCATTGACCCGAACCACAAGATTCGCTTAACCATGACTTATCCAATGAGCGTTGGTCGTAACTTCACCGAAATTTTGCGGGTTATTGACGCACTGCAAACCGGCGACCAGTTCGGTGTTGCTTGCCCAGCCGATTGGCAAGTGGGTGGCGATGTGATCATCCCACCAAGCGTGTCGATGGAAGATGCGGAGAAAAAATTCCCGCAAGGTTTTAAAACCGTGAAGCCTTATTTGCGTTACACTAGTGTAAACAAATAACCTTCGACCGATGAATGATAGCGACAGCTTACTCAATAGATTTTGATACGTTATTACCCGCGCTTGAGGCGTGGGTAACAGACGCTGAACGAGAAGCGTCGCAAGCTTACCGACAAGAGCCACGCCAACAGCAATTTATTGCTGGGCGTGGCTTATTACGTTGGCTCGTCTGCAATACTTGGCACTGTGCCGCAGGTGCTGTATCGATAACCCGCCAAGAAAATGGTGCGCCGTTACTGTCCGTCGGTGGGCAGAATTGGGAATGTTCCATTAGTCATACCAAAGGCGCTGTATTCGTTGCCGCAAGCCCTGAATATGTGGTTGGTGTCGATGTCGAACGCATAAAACCGCGTAAGCGTTTGGCTGAACTTGTCGCCAATTACCAAGATGGTTTTTTTGCCGATGTTGATCCGGATAGTTGGGAAGAGTTTTACGAACGATGGACACTAGCAGAGGCAGTGACTAAAGCAGAGCAGGAACTACTACTTGATACGCTGAAGCGATCTGTCGGTGATTATTTATCAAGAGTGAAGTCAATGATTGAATCTAACTATATGTTTAGTTGCTACGTTGCAAATGATGCTGGAAAAGTTCACATTTCTCGGTTAAATTTTAATCTCGAAATGGAAAAAGAAAATTAGAATAGGGAATGTTGAAATGAAACGAATTGTCATCCTATTGAGTCTCACAGCACTGTCGGCCTGTACTTCTATTCAAGTAGAGCCATTGCCCGTATCGATGAAACCTGAAAAAATTTGCATTGAACGAAATCCAAAAGTCATAGTTGGTGATTTTTTGACCGTGGTGAGAAATCGAATTGAATTTCATGGTATAGACACAGAAGTTTATGAGCGTGGAGATCATGGAAATTGCGATTTTACGATGACATATACTGCATTGAAGAATTGGGATCTGGGAACGTATATGCACCATGCCGAGCTTAGACTCGAGTATAATGGTAGAAAAATTGGATACGCAGAATACCATTTAAACGGGAAAGGAGGCTTGTCATTATCTAAATGGCAAAGCACCAAATCAAAAATGGAACCTGTTGTAGATCGATTGTTAGGTAAATAGAAGCTACATCAAAGAGAAAAAAGCGCATTGATACTTAAAACTGTACTTTTCAATAAAAAAGCTCAGACAACTGAAGCAAGCGGTATTAAGGCCGCTTGCTTCACTAGAGAATTGAAAAGCGGCGGTATTTAATTTTTAAATCGGATAAGATCTGCCTTTAAAGCGGCTCCGGCAATAAATGTCCCTGCTCCACACTGAAACTCCGAATTACTTGCAAATTCATTATGCTGATAGTTTGATTTGATGCTTGCAACAGCATCATATCCGTTTTTTTTCGCACTTTCCTGCAAAGCTTTCAGTGCGCTCAGCATAACCCATTCACAAGCCTCGATATCAGTTTTGTTAAATGCATTTGTCTTTCGATTGACTGTTATTTCTCGCCGATGTGAAACTCTTGGCGTTGTTTGGTGGGCAAAGTACAACGGAACATCGAGTAAAGCTTGCTCAGCTTGTGGA
>NCJS01000164.1 GCA_002279005.1 Idiomarina sp. 34-48-12
TTGGCGTTCTTGTTAGTTGGCGCGGTCATTTTGTTGCCGATTATCTTCGCCTATACCGGCTACACGTACTGGGTATTCCGCGGCAAAGTGAAAGAAGATAGTGGCTACCATGACTAAACCAACTTGGCAGCGCTGGTTATGGTTTGTTGGCATATGGGCCGCCGGGGTGATTACCATCACCCTGGTCGGCCTGCTTATTCGAGCGGTGTTGCTTTAGTTTGATTGGTTTGAGTACAGCTTCACCCACTCGGTGAGTAAGCGAACGCCGTACCCGTTGCCGCCAGCGGGGTGAATACCACTAGCGCCAGTATTGTAAGCATTACCTGCCATATCAATGTGAATCCATGGGGTGTCTTTTGCAAAATGCTGTAAGAACACGGCACCCGCTTGCGCACCCGGAGAGCCGACGTTTTTGATATCAGCCAAGGTGCTGCTAATAATACCCGGATATGGGCCCAGCGGCAGTTGCCACACCAGCTCGTCAGTTGCTTCACCGGCTTGCTTCATGGTTGCAAGTAAGTCGTCGTGCTCAGTGAAAACAGCTGAATAAGCCGTGCCCAAGGCGCCTACTTTCGAACCAGTTAATGTTGCAATGTCCGCAATAGCGCGTGGTTTGAATTTATCGCGAGCGTACCAGATGCCATCAGCAAGAATCAGACGACCTTCTGCATCAGTGTTCGCCACTTCAACTTTGGTGCCATCACCAGCAGTGACCACATCACCTGGCAACAACGCTGAGCCTGAAATTAAGTTATGCGACAACGGTACAACGGCAACAACATTCACTGGCGCTTTTTGGCCAGCTAATGCCATTACTGCGCCCAACACCGCACCGCCACCCGCTTTGTCTGTCTGCATGCGCAGAATAGAGCTTGATGACGTTTTAAGGTTATACCCACCAGTATCAAACGTATTGCCTTTACCAACCAACGCTACCGGCTGATCGTTGCTACCTTTCCAGTGGGCTGCCAGTAAATATGCTTTGTGCTCGCTGCCATTGCTTACGCCGTATAGCGCACCCATGCCAGCTTTGCGCACTTGCTCAGGGTTCAACACGGTCACTTTAATGCCAAGCGGCTTCAGTGCCTTTGAAGCCATTTCCGCGATGGCTTGTGGGTAGCCGTCACCGCCTGGCAAATTAATAATGTCGCGCGACAAGAAAACGCCTTTGGCAATGGCTTGGAAGTCAACATAGTGTTTCTGCGCCGCTGAATCGTCAGTCACTTGCCAGTGATAGGCAACTGTTTGGCGATCTTTTGCATCGCTCTTGTAGCGATCAAAACGGTAATTTTTTAAATCCATACCATGCGCAATGGCAGCAACAGCAGCGACATCACCGATAAGGCTAGCGTTTAAAACCACGTCGCTATCACTAGGTAACGAGCCCAAGAGTTTTGCGCCGACTTGCTCAGTTTTCACACGATTAAACGCCTCAGCCGCGCCAACACCCACAATAACTAAACGTTCTGCAGTTAATCCTGTAGGCGCCAATACTTCAACCATTTGACCATGCTTACCCGCGAATTCTTTCGCGTTTAACGCTGTGATTACCATGGTTTGCGTTGCACTTGACCACGACTCTAGCGCCACGGTCTGATCTTCGGCGGCAAATACCACCATCACCTTGCTATCTTTATTCGCAGCTTCGCTGAACTTGTGTTCTATCACAAACTGCGAAGCAAACGCCTGCACTGACAACATTAATGCTGCAAGTGTTGCAATAACTCTCATCGCCTTCATCATTCTTCCTCGTTAAGAAATATACCGTTATGTAGTTTAACCTAACCGTTTCGGTTCACTAGCGCATTCGGGCAAGTTGCCTAAACTCTGCGATGAGGTTAGATTGGCTAGCAACAAATAGAACAAAAATTAGGACACCATCATGACGTTATCTTTCAAGCCTATAGCCAGTTTCTTGTGCGGTGCAGTACTGCTTTCAACGGCGCCAGCATTCGGGCAATCTGCCGACAACATTCGCGCAACAGCTGAAGAGGCGTTAAGTGCATTTAACATTCCAGGGCTTGCCGTGGTTGCGGTGAAAGATAACGAGGTGATGTTAGCCGAAGGTTTCGGGGTGCGTGATATTGGCGACGGCGAACCGGTGAACGCCAACACCCTCTTCGGTGTTGCCTCGCATACCAAAGCGTTTACCGCTGCGGCGTTAACCACACTCGTTGAGCAAAAGAAACTTCGTTGGGACGACAAAGTCATTCAGTATATTCCCGAGTTTCGTTTGTCAGACCCAGCTATTACCGCCGAGCTGACCATTCGTGACTTGTTGAGCCATCGCTCAGGCTTGGGCCTTGGCGCAGGGGATTTGATGATTTGGCCAAATACCGACAAATCCACCGCCGATATTCTTGCTGGACTTGCCCACGTGCCGTTTGCTTCTGGGCTGCGTGAGCGGTTCGCCTACAACAATTTAATGTTTGTTACCGCCGGTGAAGTGGTCGCACGCGCAAGCGGCATGCCATATAACGACTATGTGCGAGAAACGCTACTTGAACCACTTGACATGACTGACACGGTGCTTGGTTATTCGAATATCCCGTCAGACGTTTCTAATGTCGCTGTCGGCACCATTGAAATGAATGACGACTTACACCGCTTCCCGCTGGATTATCTGGAAGATTTTGCAGCAGCAGGCGCTATGGCAAGCAACGCCAATGACTTCGCAAAATGGCTTCTAGCGCAGGTCGCTCAAGGTTCAAATTCTTCAGGTTCATCAGTATTCAGTGCGGATTCGCAACGTGCCATGTGGCAGGTTGTGACGCCACTGTCGGTAAGCGCTAGCGCTGCAGAGAACGGCACCCATTACCGTGGCTACGGCCTTGGTTGGTTCGTGAAAAAC
>NCJS01000048.1 GCA_002279005.1 Idiomarina sp. 34-48-12
GACGATGTTGACGTCTTTACCTTTCGCATCAACCAGTTTCACCATTGGACGCATGTCTTTACCGGCGCTGGTACGTTGACCTGTTTCAAGCACAACAATGCTTGATAGGCCAGTCAGCTCGTCGGTTTGACGGGTCATGGTGACACCATCGATCAAGTCGACGAATTTCAGACGACCTGCTACCTCGGTGATAATTGGGTGCGTATGTGGATCCCAGTTTGCAACGATTTCGCCCGCTTCAACAGTATCGCCTTCGTTTTTCTTGAGAATCGCACCGTAAGGCACTTTATAACGCTCGCGCTCACGACCGAACTCATCAATCAACGTCAATTCAGTTGAACGTGAGGTGATAACCAAGTGGCTGTCACTGTTTTCAACGAATTTCGCGTTGTGAAGTTTCAGGGTACCCTTGTTCTTCACTTGGATGTTGTTGGCTGCAGAGTCACGCGATGCCGCACCACCGATGTGGAACGTACGCATCGTTAACTGGGTACCTGGTTCACCGATTGACTGTGCTGCTATAGTAATAACAGAGCGCACTTTTACTTGGTCGACAGAGTTTTGCTCTAACACGTCACACATTTTCTCGTCGAGTAATGTGTTACGTGGAATAAGCACGTCGTCGCTACCAGGCATAAGTACGTCGTCACACACGACACGACCCAATACGCGCTCGCGCAATGGTTCTACAACGTCACCACCTTCAATCAATGGTTTCACGTACAAGCCATCTTCGGTGCCACAGTCGTCTTCAACGATAACAACGTCTTGTGCAACGTCAACCAAACGACGGGTCAGGTAACCTGAGTTCGCGGTTTTCAATGCGGTATCGGCCAAACCTTTACGCGCACCGTGGGTTGAGATGAAGTACTGAAGTACGTTCAAACCTTCACGGAAGTTCGCAACGATTGGGGTTTCGATGATTGAGCCATCTGGCTTCGCCATCAAACCACGCATACCAGCCAACTGACGAATCTGTGCAGGGCTACCACGAGCGCCTGAGTCAGCCATCATGTAAACCGAGTTGAAAGAGTCTTGCTGCTCTTCTTCGCCTTTAGCGTTGATCACAGTTTCTTTCGACAGGTTTTCCATCATTGCTTTCGAGACTTTCTCGTTCGCAGTTGACCAAATGTCGATAACTTTGTTGTATTTCTCGCCGGCTGTAACCAAACCTTGCTCGAACTGTTCCTGAATTTCAGCAACTTCTTCTTCCGCCGCTTCGATAATATCTTTCTTAGCGTCTGGAATAACCATATCGTCGATACCAACAGACGCACCCGCGATCATCGCGTAGTGGAAACCGGTATACATAATTTGGTCAGCAAAAATAACGGTTGGCTTCAAGCCTAAGTCGCGATAAGAACGGTTTAACAAACGACCGATCTGCTTCTTACCCATTGACTGGTTGATCATGTCAAACGGCATGCCAGTAGGAAGAATCAGTGACAAGATGGCACGACCCACAGTGGTATCGTACAGTTTTGTCGTGGTGGTTGTGACACCCTCTTCGTCGGTTAACGTTTCAGTGATACGTACTTTAACGCGTGCGTGCAGCTCAGCATCCTTGTTACGGTATGCTTTCTCGGCTTCTTTAGCGTTTTTAAACGCCATGCCTTCGCCTTTCGCATTAATTTTTTCACGCGTCATGTAGTACAGACCCAATACAACGTCCTGTGAAGGAACGATAATTGGATCACCACTTGCTGGTGACAAAATGTTGTTGGTTGACATCATCAACGCGCGCGCTTCTAACTGCGCTTCTAGCGTCAATGGTAAGTGAACCGCCATTTGGTCACCGTCGAAGTCGGCGTTATAAGCCGCACACACCAATGGGTGCAACTGAATCGCTTTACCTTCGATCAATACTGGTTCAAACGCCTGGATACCCAAACGGTGCAAGGTTGGTGCACGGTTCAACATAACCGGGTGTTCTTTGATAACTTCGTCAAGTACGTCCCAAACTTCTGGAATCTCGCGCTCAACCATCTTCTTCGCAGCTTTGATGGTAGTAGCTAAGCCACGACCTTCTAACTTACCGTAGATGAATGGTTTGAATAGCTCGAGTGCCATTTTCTTAGGCAAACCACACTGGTGTAAACGCAACTTAGGACCAACAGTGATTACTGAACGGCCTGAGTAGTCAACACGCTTACCCAACAAGTTTTGACGGAAACGACCCTGCTTACCTTTGATCATATCGGCCAAAGATTTCAGTGGGCGTTTGTTGGTACCAGTGATGGCACGACCGCGACGACCGTTGTCTAACAATGCGTCAACTGCTTCTTGCAACATACGTTTTTCGTTACGTACGATGATGTCAGGAGCCGCAAGGTCAAGTAGACGCTTCAAACGGTTGTTACGGTTAATAACGCGACGGTAGAGATCGTTCAAATCTGAAGTCGCGAAACGGCCGCCATCCAATGGAACCAATGGACGTAAATCAGGTGGCAATACCGGAAGCACCTTCAAGATCATCCACTCTGGCTTGTTGCCTGAGTTATGGAATGATTCAAGTAGCTTCAAACGCTTGCTGATTTTCTTACGCTTGGTTTCTGAATTGGTTTCTGGAAGCTCTTCACGCAATTGCTTGATATCACCTTCGATATCGATGTGTTGTAACAATGACAACACAGCTTCAGCACCCATTTTGGCTTCAAATTCGTCGCCATGAGCTTCTAATGCGTCTAAGTATTCTTCTTCAGTCAGAATTTGACCGCGCTCGAGGTCGGTCATACCCGCTTCAGTAACAACGTATGATTCGAAATACAATACGCGCTCGATATCACGCAAGGTCATATCTAGCATCAAACCAATGCGGCTTGGTAGTGACTTCAAAAACCAGATGTGTGCAACTGGGCTTGCTAATTCGATGTGACCCATGCGCTCACGACGCACTTTAGTGAGGGTAACTTCTACGCCACACTTCTCACAAATTACACCACGGTGCTTCAAGCGCTTGTATTTACCACACAAGCACTCGTAGTCTTTTACCGGGCCGAAAATGCGCGCACAGAACAACCCGTCACGCTCAGGCTTGAACGTACGGTAGTTGATCGTTTCTGGCTTTTTCACTTCACCGAAAGACCAGCTACGGATCATGTCCGGAGAAGCAAGTCCGATGCGAATCGCATCGAACTCTTCAGTCTGGTTTTGCGGTTTTAAAAACTTTAATAAGTCTTTCACGATTTATCTCCTGGCAAATAGCGTCCGGTGGTGTCTCAGTCTTGGTCCAACTCGATGTTGATACCAAGTGAGCGGATTTCCTTCAGAAGTACATTGAAGGATTCCGGCATACCTGCTTCCATGCGCAGATCGTTGTCGACAATGTTTTTGTACATCTTCGTACGACCGTTTACGTCGTCCGATTTCACCGTCAACATTTCCTGCAACGTATAAGCAGCACCGTATGCTTCCAGTGCCCACACTTCCATCTCACCGAAGCGCTGACCACCGAACTGTGCTTTACCACCCAGCGGCTGCTGAGTAACCAAGCTGTAAGAACCGGTAGAACGCGCGTGCATCTTGTCGTCAACCAAGTGGTTCAGTTTCAGCATGTACATGTAACCAACCGTTACATCACGCTCAAAACGCTCACCGGTACGACCATCCCACAACGTGATCTGACCTGATTCTGGTAAATCAGCCAGTTTCAGTAGTTCTTTAATTTCGCTTTCGACTGCACCATCGAAAACAGGTGTTGCTGTTGGAAGACCTTTTTTCAGGTTTTCCGCTAAACGTAACACTTCGTCATCGCTGAAATCGTTGATATCAACGTCTTGACGGGTATTACCTAAGCTGTACACCTTGTCTAAGAATTCACGCATCTCAGCAACTTTCGCTTGGCGCTTCATCATGTTTTCGATTTTGGTACCAATGCCACGCGCAGCCATACCCAAGTGAGTTTCAAGGATCTGACCAATGTTCATCCGCGATGGTACGCCCAATGGGTTCAATACGATATCCACTGGCGTGCCGTGCTCGTCGTGCGGCATATCTTCAACTGGAACAATCGTTGAGATAACACCTTTGTTACCGTGACGACCAGCTAGCTTATCACCAGGCTGGATACGGCGACGAACCGCAAGGTACACTTTAACAATCTTCAGTACGCCAGGCGCTAAATCATCGCCTTGCTCGATTTTACGACGCTTGTTTTCGAACTTGTTGTCGAAGTCGGCGCGAATTTCTTCGTACTGTTGTGCAATTTGCTCAAGCTGTTGTTGCGCAGCTTCTTTCTTCAAGTTTTGCGTCAACCACTTGCTTTGCTCAAGGCCAGCAAGTTTCGATTCGTCAAAACCATTCGCTAACAACAAGCTACGAGCACGTTCAAAGATACCTTTTTCAAGAATCTTGAACTCATCCGTTAAGTCTTTCTTAACCTGCTTCAATTGCATTTCTTCGATCGACTTCGCACGTGCGTCTTTCTCTACGCCATCACGCGTAAATACTTGAACGTCGATAACTGTACCGGTGACACCGTTAGGTACACGCAGTGAGCTATCTTTTACGTCTGAAGCTTTTTCACCGAAGATGGCACGCAGCAGTTTTTCTTCTGGCGTTAATTGAGTCTCGCCTTTAGGCGTTACTTTACCAACCAGGATGTCGCCACCAGAAACTTCTGCACCAACATAAACGATACCGGCTTCGTCAAGCTTGTTCAGCGCAGACTCACCTACGTTTGGAATATCGGCAGTAACTTCTTCAGCACCTAGTTTGGTATCACGCGCCACACAGCTCAATTCTTGAATGTGGATAGTGGTTAAACGATCTTCTTGAACCACACGCTCTGAAATCAGAATCGAGTCCTCGAAGTTGTAACCATTCCATGGCATGAACGCCACGCGTAAGTTTTGACCCAATGCCAATTCACCCATATCGGTTGACGGACCGTCAGCCAATACATCGCCACGCATTACCGGCTCACCAACATTCACAGTTGGGGTCTGGTTAATACAGGTGTTCTGGTTAGAACGGGTGTATTTAACAAGGTTATAAATATCGATACCGGCTTCGCCTGGCATCATTTCTTCTTCGTTCACTTTCACGACAATGCGGCTAGCGTCAACTTTGTCGACCACACCACCACGTTTCGCAACAACGGTTACACCTGAGTCAACCGCAACGGTACGTTCAATACCAGTACCTACTAACGGCTTGTCAGCGCGCAATGTTGGTACTGCTTGACGTTGCATGTTTGAACCCATCAATGCACGGTTGGCGTCATCGTGTTCAAGGAACGGAATCAAGCTTGCTGCAATTGAAACGATCTGCTGCGGAGCAACGTCCATGTATTGAACTTGCTCTTTTGACATTAAAGTGAATTCGTTTTTGTGACGACATGGAACCAAGTCTTCAACCAATTCACCTTTTTCGTTCAAGGCAACGTTTGCCTGTGCAATGACGAAGTTACCTTCTTCAATCGCTGACAAATAATCGACTTCATCGGTTACCACGCCGTTATCAATACGACGATATGGTGTTTCTAGGAAACCATATTCGTTGGTACGAGCGAACGTAGACAACGAGTTGATTAGACCGATGTTTGGGCCTTCAGGGGTTTCGATTGGACATACGCGACCGTAGTGCGTCGGGTGTACGTCACGTACTTCGAAGCCTGCACGCTCACGCGTCAAACCACCTGGACCTAATGCAGAAATACGACGCTTGTGCGTGACTTCTGACAATGGGTTGTTCTGGTCCATAAACTGTGACAACTGGCTTGAACCGAAGAACTCTTTCACGGCAGCACTAATTGGCTTCGCGTTAATCAAGTCTTGTGGCATGGTGCCATCGAGGTCGCCTAGGCTTAAGCGTTCTTTTACAGCACGCTCAACACGAACCAAACCAACACGGAATTGGTTCTCAGCCATCTCGCCCACAGAACGGATACGACGGTTACCTAAGTGATCGATATCGTCGACTTCGTCTTGACCGTTACGAATTTCGATGAGTTTTTTCATTACCTCAACGATATCTTCTTTGGTCAATACACCTGGGCCAGTTAGGTCTTCACGACCTAAACGACGGTTGAACTTCATGCGACCAACTGACGATAAGTCATAACGGTCTTCACTAAAGAACAAGTTGTCGAATAATGTTTCAGCCGCTTCTTTGGTTGGCGGCTCACCCGGACGCATCATACGGTAAATTTCAACCAACGCTTCCAAACGGTTGTTAGTTGAATCAATGCGCAGGGTTTCGCTCATGTACGGACCATGGTCAAGGTCGTTCACGAACAAGGTTTCAAATTTCTTGAAGCCGGCTTCACGCAATTTTGCGAGTAACTCAAGCGTTAACTCTGCGTTCGCTTCAGCAATCACTTCACCGGTTTTCTTATCGGTGTAGTTTTTCGCTAAAACTTTACCTACCAAATACTCAAGCGGAACTTCCATTTCTGGCTGGTTCAAGCTTGCGATTTGATTGATATGGCGTGCAGTAATACGACGGCCTTTTTCTACGATGATTTCGCCATCATCATTCTTGATGTCGAATTTCGCAGTTTCACCACGTAAACGCTCTGGTACCAGTTGCATAAATACTTTTTTATTGCGGAACTGGTAGTACGTGGTTTCGAAGAACATATCGAGAATTTCTTCGGTGCTATATTCAAGCGCACGAAGAATAATAGACGCCGGTAATTTACGACGACGGTCGATACGTACGAATACGTTGTCTTTCGGGTCGAATTCAAAATCCAACCACGAACCACGGTAAGGAATAACGCGAGCGTTATACAACACTTTACCTGACGAGTGCGTCTTACCTTTGTCATGATCAAAGAATACACCTGGTGAACGGTGCAACTGAGATACGATAACCCGCTCGGTGCCGTTAATTACAAACGTACCGTTCTCGGTCATCAATGGGATTTCACCCATGTAAACTTCTTGCTCTTTGATATCTTTAACGGTACCTGCCGCTGCTTCTTTGTCAAAAAGAACCAGGCGCAGTTTAACCCGCAAAGGAGCTGCGTAAGTGATGCCACGAATTTGACATTCTTGAACGTCAAATACAGGCTCACCAAGGTGATAGCTCACGTACTGCAGTTCCGAATTACCTGAATAAGCGGTAATTGGAAATACTGAGCGAAATGCCGCTTCCAGGCCATTATTGCCTTCTGGATCCGGCTCGATGAATTTTTTAAATGAATCTAATTGGATTGACAGCAGGTATGGCACCTCAAGTACATGAGGGCGTTTACCAAAATCCTTGCGAATACGTTTTTTCTCAGAGTAGGAGTACGCCATGGGGTTCCTCAGCTAGCTGATTGATGACCCTAACCACCGGAGTAGGAGTCGATGGTTAAAAACAAACTACTTAAAGCTTGTCGTTCCCGTTTTTGTCACCGCGAGCATGCACCCCAATAACGGGCAAAAATGATACATGCTTTACAGCGCAAAAAGGCTGGTAGCAAAATTGCCACCAGCCCTAGGCCTAAAAGGCCAAGTTATGCAAGTTGTTAAACTTACTTAACTTCAACTTCCGCACCAGCTTCAGTCAATTCTTTAGCAAGTGCTTCTGCGTCTTCTTTGCTGATGCCTTCTTTAACAGCAACAGGTGCAGACTCAACCATGTCTTTCGCTTCTTTCAAGCCAAGACCAGTTGCGCCGCGAACTGCTTTGATAGCTGCTACTTTGTTAGCGCCAGCAGATTTCAATACTACGTCAAATTCAGTTTTCTCTTCTGCAGCAGCAGCGCCGGCAGCAGCTGGACCAGCTGCAACAGCAACAGCAGCTGAAGCGTCAACACCGAATTTTTCTTCTGCAGCTTCGATCAACTCAACCAATTCCATAACTGGCATTTCAGCGATCGCGTTCAAAATATCTTCTTTAGTAAGAGCCATAACTCTAAACTCCTGGGTTATAAATTACAAAAAAATGGTTAAAAAAACCGCTTCTATTTAGCGTCTTTAATTGCTGACAACACACGCACAAACTTAGTAGGAACTTCGTTGATAGTACGAACGAACTTACTAACAGGCGCTTTGAAGGTTGCGAGCAATTTCGCCAATGCTTCGTCGCGAGTCGGAAGTGAAGCAACAGCGTCAAGTTTGTCTGCGCCCATCAGGCCTGAGCCAATTGATAGAGCAGTAACTTTCAGGTGCTTGTTCTCTTTGGCAAACTCTTTGAACAAACGCGCAGCTGAACCTGGTGCGTCGATAGAGAAACCGTAGATCAAAGGACCTGTTAACGCTGAATCCATGTCCTCAAACTTCGTGTCAATAAATGCGCGCTTCGCTAGAGTGTTCCGAATAACTTTCAGATACACGCCTTGCTCACGAGCTTGACGGCGAAGTTGGGTCATGTCCGCAACTTCCATACCACGATACTCAGCAACAGCGACGGATAGAGCGTTTGAAGCAACATCGTTAACTTCTTTAACGATTGCTTGTTTTGCTGCTAAACCTAGTGCCACTAGTATCACCTCTTTTTTTGGCCCGCCGTTCAAAGAACTTTGGGCCGATCGTTACACATAGGTAGACCGTTATTGCATCTACCACGTTGTCACGGTGAATCTCTTACCCAGAGAGTCTGGATCGGATATCACCATCTGCGCAGGAAATTAAGTGTCGCTGAATAGTCTCTCTCGAGAGGTCAGCCGCGATACACCTGCGGTCTTGGACGGGAGCTACAGCTCCAACCCATAAAACCTTATGCTACAGTCAACGTACCTTGGTCGATGGCTACGCCAGCGCCCATAGTGGTTGAAAGGCTAACTTTCTTGATAAACTGACCTTTAGCTGAAGATGGCTTCGCTTTTTTCAAAGCTGCCAACAATGCTTCAAGGTTTTCTTTCAATTTATCATTGTCAAAATCTACTTTACCGATAGTCGCGTGGATGATACCCGCTTTATCGTTACGGTAGCGAATCTGACCTGCTTTAGCGTTCTTAACAGCAGTTGCAACGTCTGGAGTTACGGTACCAGTCTTAGGGTTTGGCATTAAGCCACGTGGACCTAAGATTTGACCTAACATACCAACAACACGCATAGCGTCTGGAGAAGCGATAACAACGTCAAAGTTCATTTCGCCTTTCTTAACTTGCTCAGCTAAGTCTTCCATACCTACTAAGTCTGCACCAGCTTCTTTCGCTTTATCAGCGTTAGCACCGCTAGTGAAAACTGCTACACGTACGTCACGACCAGTACCGTTTGGTAGTACAGTTGCACCACGAACGTTTTGGTCAGATTTACGAGCGTCGATACCTAAGTTTACAGATACATCAACGCTTTCTTTAAATTTTGCAGTCGCTAGTTCTTTTAACAAGTTGATTGCTTCGTTGATTTCGTAATCACGAGCTTCAACTTTTTCACGGATAAGACGTGCGCGTTTGCTTAACTTAGCCATCTTACAGACCCTCCACATTCAGGCCCATTGCACGAGCAGAGCCGGCAATAGTACGTACCGCTGCGTCAAGGTCAGCCGCTGTTAAGTCTGGCTCTTTAACCTTCGCAATTTCTTCCAGCTGAGCACGAGTCACAGTACCCACTTTTTCAGTGTTAGGACGGCCTGAACCGCTCTTGATACCGGCTGCTTTCTTCAACAAGAATGCTGCTGGAGGAGTTTTGGTGATGAACGTGAATGAACGATCTTCGAAAACGCTAATTTCTACTGGAACTGGCGCGCCTTTTTCAAGCTGGTCAGTTGCAGCGTTAAACGCTTTACAGAATTCCATGATGTTCACACCGTGCTGACCCAAAGCTGGACCAACTGGTGGTGACGGGTTAGCTGCACCAGCTGCTACTTGCAACTTGATGATAGCTTTTAACTTCTTAGCCATGTTTACTGCCTCTTGGTTGTGGGTCAAGCGCCTCGTAAATCTAAGAGATGACTTACTCTAACGGCTCCCCAATATAAAAAAGGAGGCGAATTATAGTCCTATTCGCCCCTCATTGCAAGAGATCAGCTATTAGCTATTTGATATTAGATATTAGCTGACCGCTTCAAGTTGTGTTTTGGCTAATATCAAATATCCAATAGCCAATATCGTACTTGTATTTATTAGGCCTTTTCGACCTGGCCGAACTCGAGCTCGACTGGCGTTGCACGACCGAAAATAGAAACCGATACAGTCAAACGGCTCTTCTCATAATCAACGCTTTCAACCGTACCATTGAAATCTGCAAACGGACCATCGTTAACTCGAACCACTTCACCTGGTTCAAACAACGTTTTCGGCTTCGGCTTATCAACAGATTCTTGCAGACGGTTCAAAATAATATCTGCTTCTTTCTGGGTAATTGGTGTTGGACGCTCTTGCGTGCCGCCAATGAAACCCAATACGCGTGGAATGCTTTTCACTAAGTGCCACGCATCTTCGTCCATAGCCATCTCTACAAGCACATAGCCAGGGAAGAATTTGCGTTCGCTTTTTGCACGCTTACCAGCCTTCATTTCAACAACTTCTTCGGTAGGTACTAACACTTCACCGAATTTGTCTTCCATGCCGTGCATTTTAATATGCTCACGCAAAGAATCGGCGACGCGCTTCTCGAAACCCGAGAATGCTTGAACCACGTACCAGCGTTTTTTCACTTGATCAGTCATTGATTAAAACTCCAGTCCGGTGAAGAAGCCCACGATGCGCACTAAAATCGCATCCATGCCCCACAGAATTAATGAAACGATTGCGGTAGCAACAACGACAATCAAAGTCGTTTGCGTTGCTTCTTGGCGTGATGGCCATACAACGCGGCGCGTTTCTTTGCGGCTTTCTTTCGCAAATTCACGGAACTGGCGACCTTTACCAGTCATACCTGCAATCACACCCGCAAAAATAACTAAAAGTACCACGCCAATAGCGCGATAAAGCACAGACACTTGGTCACCATAATAGTAGTTACCCAGTACTGCAGCAGCGAGCAGTGCAATTGCGACGATCCATTTTAAACCGTCGAGTGAGCTGCTTTGCGTTTCGGTGTTTGCACTCATTATTCAATCCTGTAATTAAAACCAACGTCGATATTAGCTATTAGATATTGGATATTAGCAGTACGTCCGCATTTTCTAATATCTAATATCCAATAGCTAATAGCTGAATGTGGCAGGGGTGGAGGGATTCGAACCCCCAACCGTCGGTTTTGGAGACCGCTGTTCTACCAATTGGAACTACACCCCTGCAGGTTCTGTACATGTGACAGAAACGGACGCTGTATTATACCGATCAAAGACCGTAAAACAAGGGGAACTGCAAGAGCGATATTAGCTATTAGATATTGGATATTAGAAGAGCGGTCTTGGTATTTCGTGTTTTCGCTAATATCTAATATCTAATAGCTAATATCGTTGTTGCTCTCAAAAGCAAAAAGGGAGCCGAAGCTCCCTTTTCATCAATATCCGTTAATGGATACCGAGGCTATTAAGCGATGATCTTAGATACAACGCCTGCGCCTACAGTACGACCACCTTCACGAATCGCGAAACGAAGACCTTCGTCCATTGCGATTGGGTGAATCAGTTCTACTACGAACTTCAGGTTGTCGCCTGGCATGACC